>CANCFV010000078.1 GCA_947377275.1 Burkholderiales bacterium
CCTTGAGGCGCACCTTGTTGCCAGGGAACAGGCGCTTGTAGCCCTTGGGCGGCACCTCTTCGAAGTCTTCGCGCTCGATCCACACCTCTTTGCCCAGCGTGAACTGGCGGTGCGCGGGCTCGGGCGTGCCTTCGGGTGGATGAGGCAAAGCTGGCAGCGAGCAGGGTTCCAGATGGCCGGCACCCATCACCTCGTCCCAGTTGCTCAGCACCAGCTTGACCGGGTCCAGCACGGCCATGCCGCGGTGGGCCTTGTGCTCCAGGTCGTCGCGCAGGGCGATGTCCAGCGTGCTGTAGTCGATCCAGCTGTCGGACTTGCTCACGCCAATGCGCTCAGCGAACAACTGGATGGCCTGGGGCGTGTAGCCACGGCGGCGCAAACCCACGATGGTCGGCATGCGGGGGTCGTCCCAGCCTTCCACGGTGCCTTCGTCCACCAACTGCTTGAGCTTGCGCTTGCTGGTGATGACGTAGGTGAGGTTCAAGCGCGCAAATTCGTACTGCTTGGGATTGGGTTGCTGCAGCAAGCCACCCTCGGCCAAGCGCGCCAGCAGCCAGTCATAGAACGGGCGCTGGTCTTCGAACTCGAGCGTGCAGATCGAGTGGGTGATTTGCTCCAGCGCGTCTTCGATCGGGTGCGCGAAGGTGTACATCGGGTAGATGCACCAGGCATCGCCCGTGTTGTGGTGCGTGGCGCGGCGAATGCGGTAGATTGCCGGGTCGCGCATGTTGATGTTGGGCGCGGCCATGTCGATCTTGGCGCGCAGCACCATGCTGCCGTCGGCGTGTTGGCCATCGCGCATTTCGCGGAAACGCGCCAGGTTTTCATCGGCCGTGCGCGAACGGAAGGGGCTGTCTTTGCCGGGTGTGCTGAAGTCACCGCGGTTGGCACGCATCTCTTCAGGTGTTTGCTCGTCTACGTAAGCCAAGCCCGCCGAGATCAGGTGCTCGGCCGCGCGGTACATGAAGTCGAAGTAGTTGCTGGCGTAGTAGAGGTGGCTCTCGGCCTTGCCCTTGAAGCTCGAGTCCCAGCCAAAGCCCAGCCACGTCACCGCGTCCAAGATGGAATCGACGTATTCCTTCTCTTCCTTCTCGGGGTTGGTGTCGTCAAAGCGCATGTGGCAGACGCCGCCGTAGTCACGCGCCAGCCCGAAGTTCAGGCAAATGCTTTTGGCGTGACCCACGTGCAGGTAGCCGTTGGGCTCGGGCGGGAAGCGCGTGCGGATTTTGGCCGGATCAGGCTGCCCCGCCTGATGGTGGGCAGCATCGCCCGGAGAGCCCGCCCAATGGCGGCTGGCATAGGTGCCCTGCTCCAGATCGCGGTCGATGATGCCGCGCAGGAAATTGGTGGGTTTGGTGGGGGTGTTGTCTTCGGTCGGGGCGTTCATGACTGGATTCTACCGACCCCTTGAAACGCCCCTTCAAAGCCACGTTTTGTGCATTGCATCACGGGCATTTTTCCATCACTTTAAAACATACGTTTCACACAAATCCCCTGGTGTGTGACGCATTTTTCAAACGCACCCCCACGAATGGAGGTATTGCATTGAACGACCGGGTTGCCCCTGTGCTGCGGTGCAGCGCGCGCCCTAACAATCCATCCAAGCCCACCGCCAAAACAAGGAAGTACCCATGCTGCGCACCACCTACCAAAAGGTCGACACCCTCGGGATTGAAGAGATCCGCCGCATGCATGCCCTGTTCGAAGCCAACTACGCTTACAGCCCCTTGTCGACCTTCATCAGCGACCTGCAAAAGAAGGACGGCGTCTTTGTGGTGCGCAAAAAGTCCAACCAAGAAATCGTGGGCTTTTCGACGCTGGGCATTTACGAATTCAAGCTGGGCGGCAAAAAGGCCAAAGGCCTGTTCAGTGGCGACACCATCCTCGAGCGCGCCTACTGGGGCTCGCGCACACTGCAAACCGCTTTTGCGCTCAAGCTGTTCATTGAGGCCGTCAAAGCGCCCCTGACGCCGCAGTACTGGTTGCTGATCTCCAAGGGCTACAAGACCTACTTGCTGCTGTCCAAGAACTTCCCTGACTACTACCCCAAGCGCGGCGAGCACAACCCCGCGATGCAAGCGCTGGTGAGCGAGTATTGCGAGGCCATGTTCCCGGGCAAGCTCGACTCAGCCAAGATGGTGTTGGACTTCGGCGAAGGCGCCAACTGCCTCAAGGGCCATGTGGCCGAGATCACGCCTGAGCTGCGCGCCAAAGAACCCGATGTGCGCTTCTTCGAAGAGCGCAACCCCGACTGGCAGCGTGGCACCGAGTTGCCCTGCATCGCCGCCGCCGACCTCAAGACCTTCTTGCGCTTCATCGGCCCCTTCTTGTGGAAGGCCATGACCAAACCGAGCAAAGGTGCGTTGCAGCCCGCTCAGGTGGCCGGTGTTTCGCGGGCGCGCTCGGCGTAACGGTTGAAGCGCCAGGCGCTGGACTCGATGGTGATGCGCCTCCAAGTGCCGCGCTTTTCAGCGGCGCTCATCTCGGGCCACAACTGCACCTCATCAAAAGTGCGGCCACAGCCCTTGCACAGGTCATCGCCTTGGCTGGTCGAGCAAATGGCGATGCAGGGGGTGTCGGGCGTGGTGTCGTACCACGTCATCCAAGCCAGATAAGCCGCGCGGGGCATGCTGTTGTCGTCGCATTCCACCTCGCGGAAGTAAACCATCAAGGCGTAAACCTCGGCCAGCGCGATCAGCTCGTCGCACAGGCTCAAGCCATCGGGCGAGGGGCTTTTGGCCCGCCACCAGTTGATGGCCGATTCGATGTCGGTGATGTGGATGCCTGCCATGCCGCGCCGATCAGGCCTTGGCCGCTTTGGCCGCTTGCTCTTGCGCCTCAAGCGCTTGCAGATCGTTCAGCGCCTGCGCCACCTGGGCCGGCGTCACGCCATCACCGAAAGCCACCGGCGCGCCATCCAGCGCCGCTGCGCCATCTAGCTTGAGGTGCTTGACCCAGACACCGGCCTCACGGCCTTCGGCAAAGGCCTGGCTTTGCAGCAGCAAGCTGCCATCGGCGGTGGTGAGTTTGAAATAGAACTGGCCATCGGCCTCACGGTATTGCTTGAACACGGGCAGTGCAACCTTCTCGGCCGCATCTGCCTTGGCCTGCACGGCACCTGAGGCCACCATGCGGCGCAAGCCCACGGCCTGGCGCAGCTCCTTCAAGAAGGGGGTGGCGCGGGCGCGGGCCTTGTCGGCACCGGCTTGCAGCACAGCCTCAATGCGCTCGGGGTGGGCCATCAGGTCGGCATAGGTCTCGCGCATGGGGCCCACATGGGCCTCGATCAATTGCACCAGGCGCTGCTTGGCCTCGCCCCAAGCCAGGCCACCGCGCAGGTCGGCACGGAAGGCTTCGCGCTGGCCAGCATCGGCAAAGGCGTCAAACAGGGTGACCAGGTGGGCGCCTTCGGGGTCTTTGGGCTCGCCGGGCAACTTGGAGTCGGTGACGACACGCGCGATGGCGTCTTTCAAGGCCTTGGGGCCGCCTTCGAACAAGGGCACGGTGTTGTCGTAGCTCTTGCTCATCTTGCGGCCATCCAAGCCGGGCAAGGTGGCCACGCTTTCCTCGATCTCGGCTTCGGGCAGCACGAACAGGTCTTTGCCACCGCCATAGAGGTGGTTGAAACGCTGCGCCACGTCACGCGCCATTTCGATGTGCTGCACCTGGTCGCGGCCCACAGGCACCCGGTGGGCGTTGAACAGCAAGATGTCGGCGGCCATCAAGATGGGGTAGCAAAACAGCCCCATGGTGACGCCGTCGTCGGGCTCTTCACCCTTGGCTTCGTTGGCATCGACCGAGGCTTTGTAGGCGTGCGCCCGGTTCATCTGGCCCTTGGCCGTCACGCAGGTGAGCAGCCAGTTCAGCTCGGTGGTCTCAGGGATGTCGCTTTGTGCGTAAAAGGTGACGCGGTTGGTGTCCAGGCCGGCGGCCACCCAGCAGGCGGCGATCTCCAGACGCGAGCGGGCGATGCGGGCCGGGTCATCGCACTTGATGAGCGCGTGGTAGTCGGCCAGGAAGAAAAAGCTCTCGACCCCGACTTCGCGGCTGGCGGCAATGGCGGGCCGGATCGCGCCGACATAGTTGCCCAAGTGGGGCGTGCCCGTGGTGGTGATGCCGGTGAGAACGCGTTGGGTCATGGCGGGCTGTGGGAAAGAGAAAGAGTAAAGACAAGCAGAGCGACAGCCCAAATTGTAGGGCGGCCCCTATTTCAACGTTGACTGCGCCGTGTTCCCATGTGAATCATTAAACGAGCGCCAATTCACAAGTTCATACACAGGAAGGATTCCCCCATGCCTCAAGAGCCGTACACGCAACCGACCACACCCACCACCAAAGCGCATGCGGTCGATCCAGCCCGGCGCGGATTGCTGCAAGGTGGCCTGGCACTGGCCTCTGGCGCTTTGGGCGCCATGAGCATGCCAGCCCATGCTGCGGAGGCTGAGTTCGATGTTGTCGTGATTGGTTCGGGTGCTGCGGGCATGACCGCCGCGCTCGCAGCCGCCAAACGCGGGCTGCGCGCCGTGGTGATCGAAAAAGCCCCGACCTTTGGCGGATCCACAGCACGTTCAGGTGCCGGCATTTGGATTCGCGGCAATGAAGTCCTGCAAAAGGCCGGCGTCCGGGACACGCCCGCGGAGGCCGCCGCATACCTCGATGCGGTGGTGGGAGACATCGTGCCGGCCGACCGCAAGGCCGCCTTCCTGGCCCAAGGCCCAGCCATGATTTCTTTCATCATTCGCAACACGCCGCTGCGTTTTCGTTGGATGGAAGGCTATTCGGACTACTACCCCGAGTTGCCCGGTGGCAAACCCAATGGCGCCTCGATCGAGCCCGATCAATTCAATGGCAATTTGCTGGGTGCCGAGCTGGCCAATTTGAACAAGCCTTACTTGGCCGTCCCGGCTGGCGTCGTCATTTTTGGCGGCGAGTACCGGTGGCTCAACCTGGCGCTGGTGTCAGCCAAGGGGGCCGCTGTGGCGCTGCAAGCCGTGAGCCGCTATGTACAAGCCAAACTGCGCGGCGAAGTGCCCTTGACCATGGGCCAAGCGCTGGCAGCTGGCTTGCGCACGGGCTTGCTCAGCGCCAATGTGCCTGTGTGGCTCAACACCCCGCTGGTCGATTTGCAGTTTGACGCTTCGGGCCGCGTCACCGGCGTGATTGCCACCCGAGATGGCACGCCCACTTTGGTGAAAGCCAACAAGGGCGTGATCGTGGCCTCAGGCGGCTTTGAGCACAACCTGGCCATGCGCACGGCCTACCAACAGCAGCCCATCGGCACCGACTGGACGGTGGGCGCCAAAGAAAACACCGGCGACGGCATCCGTGCAGGCCTGCGGGCGGGCGCGGCCGTCGACCTGATGGACGACGCCTGGTGGGGCCCGACCATCCCGCTGCCTGAGGGGCCCTACTTTGTGCTGGGCGAGCGCACCTTGCCAGGCAGCATCATGGTCAATGGCGATGGCAGCCGATACCTCAATGAGGCCGCGCCTTACACAGAATTCGTGCACACCATGTACCAGCAGGTGAGCCAGGGCAAACCGATCACCACCTGGATGATCGTTGACCAGCGCTACCGCAACCGCTACCTGTTCAAAGAGTCGGCCCCCATTTTGGCCTTGCCCAAAGCCTGGTTCGACGCAGGCGTGGCCGTCAAGGCCGTGACGCTGGAAGGCCTGGCCACCAAGTTGGGCATGCGCCCCAACACCCTGGTCAACACCGTGACGCGCTTCAATGGCTTTGCCGAATCGGGCACAGACACCGACTTCAAGCGCGGCAAGAGTGTCTACGACCACTACTACACCGACCCCGCCGTGCGCCCCAACTCGTGCCTGGCCCCGCTCAAGACGGCCCCGTACTACGCCTTCAAGATCGTGCCGGGCGATCTGGGCACCAAGGGCGGCCTGCGCACCGACGCCCGCGCCAGGGTGGTCAAGTCAGACGGCAGCGTGATCCCGGGCCTCTACGCGGCGGGCAACGCCAGCGCATCGGTCATGGGCCACAGCTATGCAGGCGCTGGCTCCACCATTGGGCCCGCCATGACTTTTGGCTACATCGCTGCCAACGACATCGCAGACAGCACGGCCTGAGTGCGCCATGGCGGCACTACACTCTAGGCCGCATGAAAAACATCGTCATCTTGATCTCGGGACAGGGCTCCAATATGCAAGCCATATCGGAGGCCCGCACCACCGAGCAATGGCCAGCCCGCATCGCGGCGGTCATCAGCAACAAGGCCGACGCCAGCGGCTTGCAATGGGCCGCATCACAAGGTATTGCCACAGCCACGGTGGACCACAAGCAGTTCGACAGCCGTGAAGCCTTTGATGCCGAGCTGGCCCGGGTCATCGACACCCACGCGCCAGATCTGGTCGTGCTGGCCGGCTTCATGCGCATCTTGACCGCGGGCTTTGTGCGCCACTTCGAAGGCCGGATGCTCAACATCCACCCCTCGCTGCTGCCCGCCTTTGGCGGACTGCACACGCACCAGCGCGCCATTGACGCGGGCTGCCACCTGGCAGGGGCCACGGTGCACTTCGTGACGCCGGAGCTGGACCACGGCCCGATCGTGGCGCAAGCCGCCGTGCCTGTTTTGCCTGGTGACACGGCCGAGCGCTTGGCCGAGCGCGTGCTGGCGCAAGAGCATCAGATTTACCCACGCGCCGTGCGCTGGTTCGTCGAGGGGCAGCTGCAAGTCAACGGCCAGCGCGTGACCCAGTTGCAAGGCCAGCCCCAGCTGACGCTGGCCGGCTAACCGCGCTGGTCTGTGCCCCTGGCTGCGAGTGTCAGGGCCCGATCCCAGCGCCCACCAGGAGCGGCGATGCGCATCGCGCCATCGGCCTCTGCTAACCTGACTCACCTCCAGCAAAACAAGGGTGTGACGATGCGTTTTTGGACTTCTTCGGCTTGTGCCTGGCTCTTGGTCTGCAGCCTGACGACCTACTTGCCGCCCGCCATGGCGCAAGAGGCCAATTCAGCCCAGCCAGCCAAGCGCGAGCAGATGCTCAGCGAGGCCGTCAAAGCGGTCGAGGCCGCCCAGGTCAAAGGGCCAGCCAACATCCCCCTGCGCGACCAGGCCGTGCTCAAGCTGCCCGCCGGTTACCTGTGGGTGCCAGAGCCCGCCGCGAGCCAGCTGATGAAGGCCTTGGGCAACCACCCCGACGAGCGCGAACTGGGCCTGATCTTCCCGCAGGCCGAAAACGAACAATGGATGATCGTCGCCGACTACGAGCCATCGGGCTACATCAAAGACGATGACGCCGAAAAGTGGGACGTGGACGAGCTGTTCAAAGGCCTCAAAGAAGGCACCGAAGCGGCCAACACCGAACGCCGAGAACAGGGTTTCAAAGAGCTGGAAATCGTGGGCTGGGTGGAAAAGCCCGCGTACACGGCCGATGCGCACCGCCTGGTGTGGTCCATGTCGGCCCGCGGCAAGGGTGAGCCCGCCGATGCCCCCATGAGCATCAACTACAACACTTACGCGCTGGGCCGCGACGGCTACATCACCATGAACCTGATCACCAGGCTGGACGCGGTGGGCGCCGACAAGCGCCACGCCCAGGTGCTGCTCGATGCTTTGGGCTACAACGAGGGCAAGCGCTACGCCGACTTCAACTCGTCCACCGACAAGGTGGCTGAATACGGCCTGGCCGCGCTGGTGGGCGGGCTGGCGGCCAAGAAGCTGGGCATGTTCGCGCTGGCTGCTGGCTTTTTCGCCAAGTTCGCCAAGGTGATCTTGCTGGCCGGCGCAGGCCTGGTTGCGGTCTTCACCAAGTTCTTCAAGCGCGACAAGGCCTGAGCCGCACACCATGATCAAGCTGCTGTTTTTGCTGTTCAGTGGGCTCAAGTTCAGCAAGCTGCTGCTCACGGGCGGCAGCATGCTGGTCTCGCTGGTGGTCTACGCTTTCATCTACGGGTGGCGCTACGCAGCCGGGTTCATCGCCTTGCTGTTCGTGCACGAGATGGGGCATTACATCGCCGCCAAGCAACGCGGACTGGACGTGGGCGCACCCACCTTCATCCCCTTCCTGGGCGCATGGATTGAGCTCAAAGAGCTGCCTCACGATGCCGAGACCGAGGCCTATGTGGGCCTGGGCGGCCCCCTTGTGGGCACGCTCGGCGCCCTGGCCTGCTACTTTGTGGCGCGGGACATGGGCATGTCCGGGCACTGGCTCTTGGCGGTGTCTTACTCGGGCTTCTTTTTGAACCTGTTCAACCTGATCCCGCTGTCGCCGCTCGATGGCGGGCGCATCACCGCGGTGTTGTCGCCACGGCTGTGGCTGTTGGGCGTGCCCATGCTGCTGGGCCTGTTCTGGCTCAACCCCAGCCCGATCTTGATCATCGTGGCGATCATGGCGGCGCCGCAGGTGCTCAAGGCCTGGCGCTACAAGGCGAACGACCCGGCCAACGGCGACTACTACCGCACCAGCGCTGAAACGCGCTTGAGCTACGCCACAGCCTACCTGGGCCTGCTGGCCTTTTTGGCCGTGATGACCCACGACGTGCACGAGATGCTGGGCGCGGGCAGAGCCAGCTTTTGATCCGACCCGGCGCCCAGCACGCCGTCAAGCCTGCGTGGTTTGGGGGCTGATGCCACGGGTGGCCAAGGCCGCCGCCGCCGCGCGGGTTTCGACCCCCAGCTTTTCAAAGATGTGTTCGAGGTGCTTGTTGACCGTGCGGTGGCTCATGCCCAGGATGTCGGCGATGTCGCGGTTGGTCTTGCCCTTGGCCAGCCAGGCCAACACCTCGGTTTCACGGGGCGTCAAGGCGGCCTCTTCCAGGCGCGAGGCCGACGCCGCATCGGTCGGCACGTCACCGGAACGAAGCACCAAAGCCTGGGCCTCGCGGGCTGCTCGGGCGTTGCGCACGTGGGTGCTCAAGCGCGCCAGCACCTCTTCGATGCGCACAGGTTTGACCACGTAATCAACCCCGCCCGCCTCGAAGCCGGCCACGATGTCGGCGGTCTCGGACAAGCCTGTCATGAAGATGACGGGGATGACCGACCACGCGGCATGCGCTTTGATGCGCTGGCAGGTTTCAAAGCCGCTCAAGCCGGGCATCAGGCCGTCCATCAAGATCGCATCAGGCGTGACCACCGCCAGGCGCGCCAGGGCCTGTTCGCCGTCGCGGGCCACCAGCACGGTGTAGCCCTCGGCGTCCAGGGCGTCGCAGAGCATGCGCAAGGTGTCTGGTGCGTCGTCCACCACCAGGACGGTGCCTTGGCGGTGATCAGGTGTGCTGCTCATCGAGCGTGTCCTCAGGGGTCGGGAGCGAAGGGGCCAGACGGGCCACCACCTCGTCCAAGTCAAACTGATTCACCAAGTCTTGCAGGGTTTGCCACTGCGCCCTGTGTTCGGGGGCCTGCAGCGCCCATTCGTTCAAGGCCTCGCGCAAGGCTTGCACATGGCCTTTGCGCGCCAGGCGGTGCAGCTCCCAGGCCGCGTCTTCAGGCAGGGGCTCGGCCATGACAGCGTCCAGCCCGAGCGGCAAGGTGCGCGTCTGGCCAGCCGAAGGCAAAGGCATGGACACCGCCTGCTGCACCCACTGCAGACCCAGGTGTTTGGCCAGGGTGTCGAGCAGTTGCGACTCCATCACGGGCTTGTCAACAAAGGCCTGGCACTGGGCCGCCTGCAGGTTCTCCGGCCGGTTCTCGAACACATTGGCCGACACGATCACGATGGGCACCTCGGTGAAGCCGGCCTGGCGCATGGCGGTGGCGGTGGCCCAGCCGTCCATGTCGTCCATGCTGATGTCGAGCAGCACAGCATCGGGGCAGGCTTCGCGCACGCTCTCCAAGGCCTCGTGGCCGCTGGCAGCTTCGCGCAGCACAAAGCCCAGTGGCAGCAGCATGCCGGCCAGCATCTGGCGCTGGATGGGCTGGTCGTCCACGATCAAGAGCGTGCGCCGCGGGCCCTCGTAGCCGGTGATGGGGCGCAGGCTTTGGTGCTGCCCGCCCTCGCTGGTTCGCGCACCTGCGGGCGCGGCGATGCCTTTGGGCGCCGCAATTTCGCGCAGGTACAGGCGCACACTGAACGTGCTGCCCTGCCCCATCTCGCTGTGCACGGTCAGCTCGCCGCCCATCAGCTCGGTCAACAAGTGGGTGATGGTCAGGCCCAGGCCGGTGCCCGGCTCGCTGCTGCGCCGCCCACCACTGCCGCGCTCGAAGGGCAAGAAGATGCGCTCAAGGTCTTGCGGCGCGATGCCAATGCCCGTGTCGACCACCTCAAAGCGCATGACCTCGCGGCGTGCATCAACGACCAAGGTGATGCTGCCACGCTCGGTGAAGCGCACGGCGTTGCTCAAGAGGTTGAGCAAGATTTGCCGCAAACGCTTGGCATCGGCCTGCACCCATGCGGGCACACGCCCACGCGTTTGCAGCATGAACGACAGGCCTTTGAGCTGGGCTTGCGGCTGCACCATGCGCACCACATCGTCCAAAAAATCTTGGAAGGGGATGGGCGTGGGGTCGAGGCGCAAGCGGCCAGCTTCAATACGGGCCAGGTCCAACAGGCCATCGATCAAGCCGATCAAGTGCTCACCGCTGCGCTGGATGGTGCTCAAGGGGCCGGTGCGTTTGCTGGCCTCGGGCTCGTCTTTGAGCATGATCTGGGCGTAGCCCATGATGCTGTTGAGCGGCGTACGCAGCTCGTGCGTCATGCCCGCCACATAGCGTGTCTTCGCTTGGTTGGCAGCTTCGGCCAGCTCCTTGGCTTGCTGCAAGGCGACATCGGTGCGGCGGTGGGCATCGATTTCAAGCTGCAGCAACTGGTTGTGGCGGTTGGAGTCGTCTTGCGCCATGCGCCGGCTCTCAGACGCCAGCACCACCCACCACGAGCACACAGCTGCGGCCAAGAGCAGCAAGGCGTAAACCTTCACGAAGGGCCCATCGAGCAAACCATGCGGCGCCATGACTTCACCCACCGTCGGCACATCCACCACGCCCTCCTGGTAGTACACCATCCCCATGACAAAGCCCAGCAAAGCGGCCATCGACAAGAACACCACCAGGTAGTGCCCCACGCGGAAGTTGATGCGCTTTGACAACTGTTGCGGCAGCACCGCCATCAGTCCGTCAGAGACCTGCTCGGCCACGCGCGAGCGGGGCTTGCAGCGGTCATGGCAGCGCGACTCCAGCGTGCAGCACAGCGAGCAAATGGGCGCACCGTAGGCCGGGCAGCTGGCCATGTCTTCAGACTCAAAAGGGTTGTCACACACCGAGCAGTTCACCACCTGGCCAGGGGCCCACTGTGTGCTGGGCTGACGCGCCAGGTAATAGCGCCCTTGCGTGGCCCAGGCCAACAAGGGCGATGTGACCATGGCGATGCCCAGCGCCGTGAAGGGCGCCCAGGCCACCGCCACCTCGCCCATCATGCCGGTGTGAGCGACCACGGCCACGGTGGCCGCCAGCAAGGTCGAACCCAAGCCCACAGGGTTGAGATCGAAGAGGTAGGCCCGCTTGAACTCAATGCCCTTGGGCGACCAGCCCAAAGGCTTGTTGATGACCAGGTCGGCCACCAGGGCGCCCACCCAGGCAATCGCCACATTGCCGTACAAACCCAGCACACGCTCGAGCGCACCGAACACGCCCAGCGTCATCAACAACACGGCGATCAGCACGTTGAACACGAGCCACACCACGCGCCCAGGGTGGCTGTGCGTCAGGCGTGCAAAGAAGTTCGACCAGGCCAGCGAGCCCGCATAGGCATTGGTGACGTTGATCTTGACCTGCGAGACGATGACGAACAGCACCGTGGCGCCCAAGGCCCACGAGGGCGACGAGAACACCTCGCCAAAGCCCGCGAGGTACATCTGCGTGGGCTCGATGGCCTTGTCAACCGAGACCTCATGCTGCAGCGCCAGAAAGGCCAAGAAAGCCCCAGCCAGCATCTTGAGCATGCCGGGGATGACCCAACCGGGACCGGCCACCAGCACCGCCGTCCACCAGCGCACGCGATTGGCTTTGGTCTTTTCGGGCAAGAAGCGCAAAAAGTCGACCTGCTCGCCAATTTGCACCACCAGCGAGAAAGCCACGGTGGACGCCAAGCCAAACGACATCCAATCAAAGTGGCTGTGCCCCGTGCTGCGCCCACTCAAGGACATGAAGGCCGTGTAGGCCTCGGGCTTGTGGATGGCCACCGCCACAAAAGGGCACACCCACAGGGCCAACCACACCGGCTGCGTCCAGGCCTGCAAGCGCGAGATCAAGGTGATGCCGTGCGTGACCAGCGGGATGATCAACAGCGACGACAGCACATAGCAAATCACCATGGGCCAGCCAAAGAGCATCTGGATGGCCAGGGCCATGATGGCCGCCTCCAGTGCAAAAAAGATGAAGGTGAAGCTGGCGTAAATCAGCGAGGTCAGCGTCGAGCCCAAGTAGCCGAAACCGGCGCCACGCGTGAGCAGGTCCATGTCAACGCCATGCTTGGCTGCGTAGTAGCTGATCGGCAGCCCGGTCAAAAACGTGATCAGACCCACCACCAAGATGGCCCACATCGCGTTGGTGAAGCCGTAGTTCAGCGCGATGGCGCCGCCAATGGCCTCCAGCGCCAAAAACGACACCGCCCCAAATGCCGTGTTGGCGACGCGCAGCTCGCTCCACTTGCGGAAGGAGCGCGGCGTGTAACGCAACGCGTAGTCCTCCAGGGTCTCGTTGGCGACCCAGGCGTTGTACTCGCGGCGGATGGGGAAGATCTTCTGCCGGGCTACGGACACGGAACAGGCTCCGAAAAGGCACAGCCCTCAGTCTATGCAAGAAGCGCTCCACGCCGTCGCGTACGCACAGCTACGTTAATTGACGTATTCATGGAAAACCCGCTCGTCCGTACTGTTGCATCCAAGGTCGCGGCCCCAAGCGCAACCCGGTCAACAACGCCGGGATGCACCAAGGCGCGGCATTCAGAGCCCGTTTTTTGTGCAAGGAGCCTTTACATGTCGAATGCCCCGAAAGACCCATCCCAAAACCGCCGCCGCCTGCTGCAAGGCATGGGCGCACTGCCCATTGCCGGCGTCGCTGGCTTGGGTGCATTGCCCAGCCTGGGCCGCGCAGCCCCACCACCCACATCGGCCGTCAACACCACCAAACTGGCAGTGACCGACACCGAAGTGATCGTGGGCCAGTTGCACTCGGCCACCGGCACCATGGCGATCTCTGAGACCGGATCGATCCAGGCCGAACAACTGGCCATCGACCAGATCAACGCCATGGGCGGTGTCTTGGGTCGCAAGATCAAGGTGATCAAGGAAGACGGCGCCTCTGACTGGCCCACGTTTGCCGAAAAGTCCAAGAAGCTGCTGGTCAACGACCACGTGGCCGCCGTGTTTGGCTGCTGGACCTCGGCTTCGCGCAAAGCCGTGCTGCCCGTGTTCGAAAAAGAAAACGGTCTGCTGTACTACCCCACCTTCTACGAGGGTCTGGAGCAGTCCAAGAACGTTTTCTACACCGGCCAAGAAGCCACCCAACAGATCATCTACAGCCTGGACTGGGGCTCCAAGACGAAGAAGGCCAAAACCTTCTTCCTGGTCGGCTCTGACTACATCTGGCCACGCACCTCGATGAAGATCGCCCGCAAGCACATCGAAACGGTGGGCAAGCTCGGTTCGGTCGTGGGTGAAGAGTACTACCCACTGGGCAACACCAACTTCAACTCGCTGATCAACAAGATCAAGCTGGCCAAGCCCGACTGCATCTTCGCCGCCGTGGTGGGTGGCTCCAACGTGGCCTTCTACAAGCAGCTCAAGGCCGCCGGCATCACCGGTGCCAAGCAGTTCTTGCTGACGCTGTCGGTGACCGAGGACGAAATGCTGGGCGTGGGCGGCGACAACTTCGCTGGCTTCTACAGCTCGATGAAGTACTTCCAGTCGCTGGACAACGCCAACAACAAAGCCTTCGTGGCCGCGTTCAAGAAGGCCTATGGCCCCAAGGCCGTGATCGGCGACGTGACCCAGGCGGGCTACCTCGGCCCCTGGTTGTGGAAGGCCGCTGTTGAGAAGGCCGGCAGCTTCGACGTGGACAAGGTCGTGGCCGCATCGCCCGGCATCGAGCTCAAGACCGCGCCCGAAGGCTACGTCAAGCTGCACGCCAACCATCACCTGTGGAGCAAGTCGCGCATTGCGCAGGGCCAGCCTGACGGCACCTTCAAGGTGGTGTCGGAATCGCCTGAGCTGATCGAGCCGAACCCCTTCCCTAAGGGATATCAGTAAGTCCACCCCCGGCGGCCGCAAGGCCGTCGGGGTTACGCGGATTTTGGAAGTGCACGGGGTACACAGATGACATTTGCCGACATGATGAACATTGGCCTGATGCAGGGCTTCGCAGGCTTGAGCCTGTTTGCGGTGCTGCTGTTAATGGGCTTGGGCCTGGCCGTGATCTTTGGTCAGATGGGCGTGATCAACATGGCGCATGGCGAGTTCATGACCATTGGTGCCTACACCGTCTACATGGGTTCGGTGATGACCGAGAAGTACGCCCCCCAATGGATGCAGATGTACTTCCCCTTCACCATCGCGCTGGCCTTCGTGCTGGCTTTTGCGGTGGGCTGGCTCACCGAGTGGGCCTTGATTCGCCACCTCTACAAGCGTCCGCTGGACACGCTGCTGGCCACCTGGGGCTTGAGCCTGGGGCTGCAACAAGCCTTCCGCACCTTGATTGGCCCCAAAGAAGTCAGCCCCACTTTGCCTGACTGGTTGATGGGCTCTTGGTCCCCGCATGAAGGCCTGGACATCCCCATCAACGGCATGTTTGTGATGTGCCTGACCTTGCTGGTCACCGCCCTCTTGATGCTGGCGCTCTACAAGGCCCGCTGGGGCTTGCGTGTGCGGGCCACAGTCAGCAACCGCGTGATGGCCAACGCCATTGGCATCAACACCAAACAGACCGACCGCCTGACCTTCGCCATTGGCTGCGGCATTGCCGGCGTGGCGGGTGCTGCCTTCACCACCATTGGCTCAACAGGCCCCACCAGTGGTTCGCTCTACATCGTTGACAGCTTCTTGGTGGTGACCTTCGGTGGCGCTGGCAGCTTGCTGGGCACCGTGGCATCGGCGTTCGGCATCGCCCAAACGCAGTCCATCAGCGAGTTCTTCATGACCGGCTCGAACGCCAAGGTGTTGACCCTGCTGACGGTCGTGACCATCTTGATGCTGCGTCCGCAAGGCCTGTTCCCATCGAAAGTTCGCCGCTGATCCCCACGGTTTGAAAGGAGTTTTTTCATGAGCAAAGTTCAAACCTGGATCACGCAGCAAAAGCTGGGCAGCCTGCTGCTGCTGTCTGTGCTGCTGATCGTGGTCTTCCCTCTCACGCTGGACATCTTCCGGCTCAACCTGGTCGGCAAGTACCTGACCTACGCTTTCGTGGCCCTGGGCCTGGTCATGCTGTGGGGCCATGCCGGCATCCTCAGCCTGGGCCAAGGCGTCTTCTTCGGGCTGGGTGGCTACATGATGGCCATGTTCCTCAAGCTCGAAGCCTCTGACCCCATCGCCACCAAGATCCAGTCAACACCAGGCATCCCTGACTTCATGGACTGGAACCAGCTCACCGCGCTGCCCTTTTGGTGGGTGCCCTTCAAAAGCCTGCCGTTTGCCTTGGCCGCCGTCGTGATCGTGCCCATGATCCTGGCCTTCATCATCAGCTTCGCCATGTTCAAGCGGCGCGTAGGCGGCGTGTACTTCGCCATCATCACGCAGGCCGTAGCCCTGATCTTGACGGTGCTGATCATTGGTCAGCAAGGCTTCACGGGTGGCGTCAACGGCATCACCGACCTCAAGACCATGCTGGGCTGGGACATCCGCACCGACAGCGCCAAGTACATCCTCTACTACGTGTGTGTGGCCTGCTTGATTGGCGGCGTGTTCCTGTGCCGCTGGGTGCAGTCCAGCAAGCTGGGCACCCTGTTGCTGGCCATGCGCGACAAAGAAGACCGCGTGCGCTTCTCGGGCTACGACGTGGCCATGTTCAAGGTCTTTGCCTTCTGCCTGGCAGCCATGCTGTCGGCGGTGGGTGGCGCTTTGTTCACGTTGCAAGTGGGCTTCATGTCGCCGTCATTCGTGGGCATCGTGCCCAGCATCGAGATGGTGATCTTTGCTGCAGTCGGTGGCCGCATGAGCCTGGTGGGCAGCATCTACGGCGCCCTGCTGGTGAACTACGGCAAAACCTACTTCTCTGAAAGCGCGCCTGACCTGTGGCTGTTTTTGATGGCGGGCCTGTTCATCGGCGTGACCATGGCCTTTCCGGATGGCCTGGCCGGTTTAGTGGAGCAAAAGCTCAAGCCCTGGTGGAATCAGCGGCGCGCCGCTCGCAAGACGCAAGACGAACGCATCGCAGCCGCCCATGCGGCGTACCCCGACGTGCCTCCTGGTGGCAAACCCAGCAGCACGGGCGGTGACCTGCCACCCGGCATGAGCGGCCAGCAAGCGTGATCGCCACGGCACACACCCCCTCGACCTCAGCATTGGAGTGACCCCATGAGTGCCAAAGAGTTTGTGCTCTATGTCGAAGACCTCACCGTGTCCTTCGACGGCTTCAAAGCCATCGACAGCCTGAACCTGTATGTCGACAAGAACGAGCTGCGCGTGA
>CANCFV010000079.1 GCA_947377275.1 Burkholderiales bacterium
AACTTCGTGTTGAAGATGTTCAGGCCCTTGTTCTCCATGGCGCCCATGTTGAAGTCGCTCACGGCGACGATCATGAAGCGCTCCAGGTCCAGGCTCAGGCCGAACTTGGCTTCGTCCCACGCAATCGACGCGATCAGCGAGTTCATCGCGTGCTCGGTCTTGTCCAAGTCACCCGCACGCACATAAATTTGCAGCAGGTGGTGCTTGCCAGCACGGGTCAGCACGCGTTGTTCACGGCGCACCAGGTCAGCGGCGACCAGGGCAAACAAATAGCAAGGCTTGGGGTGCGGGTCTTCCCACACGGCAAAGTGCTTGCCGCCGTCGAGGGTGCCTTCTTCGATCAGGTTGCCGTTGGACAGCAGCGCGGGGTACTTGCGCTTGTCGGCCTTCAAGGTGACCTTGAAGGTGGACATCACATCGGGGCGGTCCAGGAAGTAAGTGATGCGGCGAAAGCCCAGGGCCTCGCACTGCGTGAAAAAGCCACCGCTGCTGGTGTACAGACCCGAAAGCTGCGTGTTTTTCTCGGGGGCGCAGGTGTTGCGGATCTCGAGCTTGAAGGGCTGCTGGGGCAGGTTCTCCAGCACCAGTTGCTGGGCTTCAAAGCGGAACGAGATCGGCTCGCCATCGACCAGCACCCGCGTGAGGGTGATGTCTTCACCGTCCAGGCGCAAAGGCGCGCCGGGCTGCGCCGGGTTGGGCTCGACGGTCATCTTGTTGATGACCAGGGTCTTGGCCGGATCCAGGTCGAAGCACAGGTCAACGGTCTTGATCCAGTGGGCGGGGGCTGTGTAGTCCTCGCGCCGAATCAGCAAAGCAGTACCTTCACGCATGGCGTTCCTTGGGTCTTGTAGACGATGGGGTCGAGTGAGGGTCGGGCTCAGATGCCCTGTTTCAGGCTGGCCTCGATGAATTGATCGAGGTCGCCATCGAGCACCTTTTGGGTGGCCGAGACTTCAACATTGGTGCGCAGGTCTTTGATGCGGCTGTTGTCGAGCACGTACGAGCGGATCTGGTGGCCCCAGCCCACGTCGGTCTTGGTGTCCTCGAGCTTTTGCTGCTCTTCCTGGCGCTTGCGCAGCTCGTGGTCATACAGGCGCGAGCGCAGTCGCTTCCAGGCCACATCGCGGTTGCTGTGCTGCGAGCGGCCGTCCTGGCACTGCACCACGATGCCCGTGGGGATGTGGGTCAGGCGCACGGCCGAGTCGGTTTTGTTGATGTGCTGACCGCCCGCACCCGAGGCGCGGAAGGTGTCGGTGCGCACGTCAGCCGGGTTGATGTCGATCTCGATCGAATCGTCGACTTCGGGGTAGACGAACACGGAAGCAAACGACGTGTGACGGCCACCGGACGAGTCAAACGGTGACTTGCGGACCAGGCGGTGCACGCCGGTTTCGGTGCGCAGCAGGCCAAAGGCATATTCGCCATCAACCTTGATGGTGGCGCTCTTGATGCCGGCGGTGTCACCGTCGGTGATGTCTTCGACCGTGCAGGTGAAGCCCTTGCGTTCGGCGTAGCGGGTGTACTGGCGCAGCAGCATGCTGGCCCAGTCGCAGGCCTCGGTGCCGCCGGCGCCAGCCTGGATGTCCAGGAAGGCGGGCAGCGGGTCGGCCGGGTTGTTGAACATGCGACGGAACTCGAGCTCGCCCACACGGGCGCCCTGGGCAGCCACGTCATCGCCAATGGCGGCGATGCCGTCAAAGTCGCCATCGGCCTTGGACATCTCGAACAACTCGGCGTTGTCAGCCAGCCCGGTCTCCAGTTCAGAGATCGTCACGACCACGTTCTCAAGCGCTTTTTTCTCTTTGCCCAACTCTTGGGCGCGCTTGGGGTCGTTCCAGACGGCGGGGTCTTCGAGTTCGGCGTTGACTTCGCTCAGGCGGCGGGATTTTTCATCCCAGTCAAAGATACCTCCGGAGCTCAGCGGTGCGCTGAGTCAGGTCGGCTATCTGGGTGCCCAAGGCGTTGATGTGTTCGATGTCCATGTGGGTCCTGCGATGTGTCTGGTGGGTGTTCAAGGCGAAAAGGCCCGGCAGTCAGCGACTGGAGCCTTGTCAGATGACGTATTTTCTCACGTGGCGGCGGCGTTCGGTGCATTCAAAAAAGACGCGATGTGCGCGGCCAGCGCCTCGGGCTGGTCATGGTGCAGCATGTGGCCCGCCTCAGAGACGGTCTCGAGGCGGAAATCGGGCACCAAGGTCATGCGCTCAACGAACTCTTCACGGCTGAACTTGCCGTTGAACAGCATGAAGTACAAGGTTTGGTCGCCCTCCACGAACAACATGGGGCAATGGATGCGCGCCAAAAAGGCTTTGACCTCTTCGATGCGGTAGAGCAAAGGCTGAGGGCGCTTGTGGGCGGCATCGGCGTTGATCACCCAGCGCTCGCCTTCTTGGCGAGACCAGTGCCCCGCCAACCAGTGCGCAAAGCTGTCGCGCAGGCGGGGGTTGTTGGCCTGCAAACGCTTGGCCACGCCGGCCACGCTGTCGTAGTCCTTCAATTGCGCGGGGGTCTTGATCTCGTCGAGCCACTTGGCGTACCGCTCAGGTGCCTCTTCGGGCTGGGAGGCGGGCATGCCAAAGCCCTCAAGGTTGATCAGACGCCGGATGCGAGCCGAGCGCACACCGGCATACAAGGTGACCACGTTGCCGCCCATGCTGTGCCCCAGCAGGTCGATGGGCTGCCCTGGGGCCAGATGATCGAGCAAGGCGTCCAGGTCGCCCAGGTAGTCGGGAAAGTAATAACTATCGGTGTGCGGCGCCAGGGTCAAGCCAAAGCCGCGCCAGTCGATGGCCACGATCGGACGCGCGCCCCAGCCCGGCTGCCGCCGCAAGGCGTCGACCATGAACTGAAATGACGCGGCCACGTCCATCCAGCCATGCACCATCACCAGCAAAGGCGCTTGTGGTGTGGCCTGCGCAGGGTCCCCCCAGGTCAAAACGTGGTGCTTCAGGCCACGGGCCTCGATGAAGCGCGAAGCCGCCGGGTGGGTGGGGACGTAAACAGACGGACTCGTCATGGGGTGAAAAAACTCCAAAAGCGTGAACGACGACCAGGCGCGACCCACCCATGTGGGGCGGGGCATTCAGGCAGGGTTTCAATCATCGCCGATTGGCCCGTTTTTCACCTAAGCTGGCAGGCTATTTCACTCTGGCGTGTCACGCGCAGCCACGGTTGTGAGTTCCCCAAGCTCCCCTGCCTCGAAGCCCCTGACACCCGCCCACGGTCACTTGCAACCCCTGGGGCGCTTGTGGCCATTGGCCTTGTCGGTTCTGGCGCTGGCTTTGATCAGCATGAGCCTGATCGCTTGGTCTCATGTGGCATGGCGGTCGTTGCAGCAGCGGGCACACGCCGTTGACAACTTGCTGGCCCAGGTTCAGCGGGACGCCCACCAAGCACTTTGGGCGTGGGAGCGTCTGCCCCCAGGAGCTGATCGCTCGGGCCCCAAAGGGCCAGAAGCGGCGTTGACGTCTGCGCGCGGCGCGGCCAAACAACTCCAGGTCTTGTCCACACCTGAGATGCTGGGGCCCGTGCTCACGCTGATCAATCAGGTTGATGCACTGCGCAGACACGCCTCGCAAACACCGTGGCCACCCAGCGCCGCCCAAGCCAGCTCCCTGGCCAACGTGATGGATGGCATCGACCAGTCCTGCAGCCTGGCGGCACGTTTTTGGGCAGACGACCTGACCGAGTCCACCAAAGCCCAACACCAGCTGGACCGCTTCAATGTGGCCTTGGTCGGTGTGCTCAGCCTGGTGCTGTTGGGACTGATGACCCGCGCTCACCGCCACCGGGCGCAAGCCATTGAGGCGCTGAAAACGCGCGAGGCACAGTTGCGCGCCTTCGCCGAAGCCTTGCCTGATCTGGCATTCCGCGTCGACGCGCAGGGGCGCTACCTCGACATCTACGGCAGCAACCAACCCCTGCTGGGGCGGCCGGCACACGAGATGATCGGTCGACACCTGCGGGAGTTCTTTTCGGCAGAGATGTCAGAAGGCTTCATGAAAGTCCTTCAGCGCGCCCTCGAGACGCGCACTGCCCAAAGCGCCACGTTCACGCTCCAGTTGCCAGGCCAGCCAGAGCGACAGCACTTTGACAGCCGTTGTGCGCCCGTGGGCGACAGCGACGAGGTGGTCTGGATGGTGTGGGACATCTCCTCGCGCCGCCGCACCGAACGCAGGCTGCGTCGGAAGACGCGGATGTACGACTTCCTCAGCCACGTCAACCAGGCCATCGTGCGCTCAAACGACCAGGACACCCTGCTGCAACGGGTGTGCGAGGTGGCCATCGATCACGGACAGTTCAGCAAGGCCTGGGTGGTGCTGTTTGGCCAAGGCAACAGCCAGTCATTGCGATGCGCCGCGTTTGCTGGCGACGTGTCACCGGCTGAGCCTGTGTTGAGCTTTGATTTGCTGCCCCAAGAGCAAGAAGGCGCGAAACTGGACTGGGCCTGGCGGTTTGGTCACACCCAGCGCACGGGCGACCTTTCATTGATGGCTGAGCGCCCGGCTTGGGCCGACGAGGCGATCGCGGCGGGCACCCCTGGCTGCGTGAGCCTGCCGCTGTTCCGCGACCTGACCCTGGTCGGGCACGTGATCTTGCTGGGCATCCGTGTCAATGACCAAGACGCCGATGAATTGGGCCTGTTCGAAGACCTCTCCAGCGACCTGTCTTTTGCCTTGACCAACTTGCACCGTGAGGCCCTGCGTGACGAGGCCGAGCAACGCATCCGACTGCACGCCGCAGCGCTCGAGAGCACGCAAGACGGCATGATGGTGCTCAGCCGCAACCGCAATTTGGTGTCCATCAACCCGGCCTTCACGATGCTGACAGGCTACGAGGAAGATGAGGTGGTGGGGCGGACACCTCACTTCCTCCTCCCAGACAGTGCAGAAGAGGTGTTGGCGGACTTGCGCGCCGACATGCTGACGCAGGGCTCATGGCAAGGCGAGGTCTGGTTCAGACGCAAGAGCGGTGAGCTCTTCATGACCAAACTGTCGGTCAACGCCGTCAAGAGTGCACGGGGCCGGCCCACCCACTTCGTGGGCGTGTTCACCGACATCACCCAGCTGAAGCAAACCGAAGAACGGCTGGCCAAGATGGCCCACTTCGACACGCTGACCGAATTGCCCAACCGCGTCATGATCCACCAGCGGCTGGCCCATGCGGTCAACCTGGCACAGCGTCACCACACCCTGGTCGGCGTGGTCTTCATCGACCTGGACAACTTCAAAATGGTCAACGACGGCCTGGGACATGCCGCCGGCGACAGCCTGCTCAAGCAGGTGGCCAAACGGCTGCGCGACCGCGTTCGCCAAGAAGACACCTTGGGGCGCCTGGGCGGCGACGAGTTCATCCTGGTGCTCGAACACCTGCGGCACCCCCAGCAGGCGGCCCAAGTGGCCACGGCCATCCTCGAAACGCTCAACCAGCCTTTCACACTCGATGGCGGACAGCAGGTGTATGTGCGGGCCAGCATCGGCATCAGCATGTTCCCCAACGACGGGCAAGACGCCTCCGAGCTGGTGCGCAACTCGGACGCGGCCATGTACGAGTCCAAACGCCGCGGCCGCAACAGCTTCAGCTTCTACACCGAGGCTTTCACAAGCGACGCCACCACGCGCCTGCAACTCGAAACCCGCTTGCGCCGGGCGGTCGAGCACAACGAGTTCGTGCTGCACTACCAACCCATGGTGCGCCTAGCCGACCGGCAGATCGTGGCCGTGGAGGCCCTGGTCAGGCTCAAGTCCCCCAGCGCAGACGAGGGCTACCTGCCGCCTGTGAGCCCCAACCAGTTCATCCCGGTGATGGAAGATACCGGCATGATCGTCGCCCTGGGCGAGTGGGTGCTGCAAGAGGCCTGCCGACAAGGCAAGGCATGGCTGGACGCCGGCATCGATTTCGGGCGCATCGCCGTGAACCTGTCCCCCAGCGAGATCCGCCGGGGCGGCGTGGTTGAACGCGTCTCGCGCATCCTCAGCCGCACGGGGCTGCCGCCAGACCGCCTGGAGATCGAGATCACCGAGAGCGGCTTGATGGAGTCCGACATGGGCGCAGAACACTTCCTGCGCATGCTGCACGCCTTGGGCGTCTTCCTGTCCATCGACGATTTCGGCACCGGCTACTCTTCGCTGGCCTACCTCAAGCGCTTCCCGGTGCACCAGCTCAAGATCGACCGCAGCTTTGTGCAAGACCTGCCAGGCAATGACAGCGACACCCAGCTCGTCAGCACCATGATTTCGATGGCGCACGGCTTGCACCTCAAGGTGGTGGCTGAAGGCGTGGAGATGCCAGACCAGGAGGCCTTGCTGGCCAGCCGCGGCTGCGACATCGTCCAAGGCTACCTTTACAGTCGCCCGGTGCCGGCCGACCAGATCGAAGCGCTGATCACACAAACCCACGCCAGCGAAAAAAGCACGACCGTTCAATAATGGTGCTCCCGTCACCCGAGACCCCCACATGAGCGCCACTGCTGCACCTGCCGCCCTCCGCCCGTTGAACACCTTGCTGTCGCAACGCGAACGCCAAGGCCAGCGCGTGAGCTTCCACGTCAGCGAAGACTGGCAACAAGGCCGCACCACCTTTGGCGGCGCTCTTTCGGTGCTGGCCGTGCAGGCCATGCGCGATGTGTGCGGCGCCGACTGGCCCCTGCGCGCCCTGCAAACCAACTTCGTCGGCCCTGTCGGCGTGGGCCAATGCCACATCGACGTGACCCTGCTGCGCCAAGGCAAGAACATCCGCCAGGTGCAAGCACGCGTCACGCAAACCGATGCCCAAGGCACCGAGCACATTGGCGGCGTCTTGCTGGGCGTGTTCGGCACGGGGCGTGAATCCACCCTGCCCCCTTTGATGCCAACGCAGCCCGAGGTGAGCAAAACCCCTGAAGAGGCCTTCAAGCTGCCCTACATCGCTGGCCTGACACCTCAGTTCACCCAGCACCTGGACTTCCGCTACGCCGAAGGGGGCCTGCCCTTCACCGGCACCGACGCTTGGCTCAGCCGCACCCATGTGCGCCTCAACGACACCAGCGGCGTCGACACCGAACTGCAGAGCGTGATGCTGGCTGACGCAGGCCCCACACCTGCCCTGGCCCAACTCAAGGGCTTTGCACCGGCCTCATCGGTGTCCTGGGCCTTGGAGCTGCGTCCGGTCACCGTGACCGAGGTGGATGGCTTCTGGCGCATGGACAAAGAGGCCCTGGTCGTTGGCGAGGGCTATGTGAACGAAAAGACCTCGCTGTGGACCCCTTGCGGGCAACTGGCCGGGCTGGGCTATCAGGTGGTGGCTGTGTATGCCTGATGTGGTGAGGGCCGAGGCCGAGCTGGAGCGACCGGCCTCCTTGGGGGGATTGTTCGTGGCCTTCACGGTCTTGGCCCTGCAAGGCTTTGGTGGCGTGATCGCCGTGGCGCAGCGCGAACTCTGCGAGCGCAGGCGGTGGTTGAGCGCCCAAGACTTCGTGGAGCTGCTCAGTGGCGCACAGGTGCTGCCAGGCCCCAACGTTTGCAACCTCTCGCTGATGATCGGCGACCGCTTCTTTGGCTGGCGTGGCGCCTTGGTGGCATTGGCGGGCATGGTCACCGCGCCGCTGGCGCTCATGCTGCTGATCGCCTGGCTGGTGGGTCACGCCGAGCAATCCCCCGTAGGCCATGGTGTGGTGCAAGGCGCACTGGGGGGCATTGCGGCTGTGGCCGCAGGCCAGATTGTGGGCACGGTACTCAAGCTGTCGGCACCGCTGAAAGACCACGTCCTGGGATGGCCTGCGGCCACTGGACTGGCGGGCGCGGCGTTCGGCATGATGGCTTGGCTGCAATGGCCTTTGCTGTGGGTCTTGCTGGGCCTGGGCGGCGTGGCCTGGTGGTGGTGCCACTTCGTGCTCAAACAACAGCAGATCAAGTCACCGCCATGATCCAGCTGGCCGCCAACACACACGCCATGGCCCCCTGGATGTGGTCACCCGAGGTCTGGTGGACCCTGTTTCAGAACTTCCTGGCCTTGTCGCTCATGGCCGTGGGCGGCGCCATCACGCTGGTGCCCGACATGCACCGCAGGCTGGTCGTGGACGCAGGTCTGCTCAGCGATGCCGACTTCACCTCGGCCATCGCCTTGGCGCAGGCCGCGCCTGGCCCCAACGTGCTCTTTGTGGCGCTGATCGGGTGGTACAGCGGGGGCGTGGGTGGCGCGGTGCTGAGCATGGTCGGCATCATGTTGCCCTCAACCACCCTGGCTTTGGCCGCATCACGCTGGGTGTCGGCACGCAAAAGCTGGCTGAGCGTCCAGGCGTTTCAAGCGGGGCTGATGCCCGTCACCGTCGGCTTGCTGCTGGCCACGGGCTGCCACCTCGCGCCCAGCCTGAACGTCGCACCCAAAGCCTTGGCGCTGAGCGTGGCTGTGGCCTTGATCGTGTGGCGCACCAAGCTGCCGCTGATCTGGTTGGTCGTGGCCGGAGCCACCTTGGGCGGCTTAGGTTGGGTGTGATCCCTGAACCGACGCAGGCATCGTCCGCTGACACCCTCATCCAACAGGAGCAAAACATGGGCACCACCCCACTGAACGTCGTCCATCACCCCGACATCGGGCGCTTTGAGGCCATTGTCGATGGGCTGCGCTGCGAAGTCGATTACCGGCTTGATGGCAAGACCATGCACCTGACGCACACCGGCGTTCCCCGCGAGCTCGAAGGGCGAGGCATCGCGGCCGCCTTGGTCGTTGCGGCACTCACTTGGGCCCGCAAGCAGGAGCTGCGCGTGAACCCCTTGTGCAGCTATGTGCAGGTCTACATCAGACGCCACCCAGAGTGGCAAGACCTGCTGGCTTGATCAAACCCGTCAGGGGCCCAGCACCCGTGCACGCTGCACCGGGTTCATGGCCTGCACCAAGGCTTGGGCAAACTCGGCATGCAAGGCATGCGCTTGGGCTGCATCGGTGTCGATGCTGGACAAACGCACCAGCAGGCCATCGGGGATGTGGCCAGTCATGCCCAGCGAGAGCTGACGCCACCTGAACTCTGACTCATTGAGCACCAACTGGTCACCCAACATTCGCCAGTAGGTCACAGGTTCCATGCGTCCGGCCATGCTGGCCACCAACAGCGTCGCGGGCACGGTGCGACCGCCCAACACCAAGGGCTGATCACGCACATCACGCACATCAAAACCGCCCGCTTTGTAGCAAACCTCGGGGCGATGCATCTGCAAGCCCACCGACTGCTGACGCCCGTACACCGCAGACAACATCACACTGTGCCCCTGGGCGTTGAGGTAAGTTCGCTCCAGCACTTGGTCATACATCTGGAACTGCCGGGCCTGCTCAAACGCAGGGCGGATCAAAGCCGCAGCCGAGGCATCCACCTGCCAAGCGCCAAACCGCTCGGGGAAGATGCTCTCCAAAGGCACCGCCGCTCTGGCCTTGGCCTCGGGCAGCGGCTGTGGCTTGAACACCAGGCAAAACAGCGCGGTTGCGGCCAGACAAAACGCGATCAACCAGGGTTTGTATCGGCCCGCGCCCATCGCTGACGTATTCACAAGCGCGACCCCACAGGATCTGGCCAGACCAGGCCCAGCAAGGTGTCAACGCCGGCCATCAGGGCCAAGGCCACCGCGAACAGCAAGACACCCGCGAAGTGGTGGACAAAGCCCTGCCCCACAGCATCGCCCAAGTGGTAGGTGACCACCACCAGCACCATGACGCGGATCACATTGGCCAAGAAAGCAACCGGGATGGCGCTCAAGGCCAACAGGCCATTGCGCCACCACGCGCCCCGCTGCACCAAATGGCTGTAAAGCAAGCCCATGGCCTCCAGGATGAACATCGAGTGCAAGCCTGCGCATGCCTCGGCCACCAACAATTGGTACTGCCCCACGGTGATGACCACTCCGGTGCGCCCAATCGGGTAGCCGACGGCACCCAACACCCAGGTGGCCAGCGCCGACACAGCTGCCTTGAGGGGGGCCGTCAAGGTCAACACCAGCGCAAATGGCAAGGGAATCATGAACAGGGCGAACAACCAGATGAACCAGGTGCGACGCAAGGCGGCCACCCCCTTGACCGCCCACACCAAACACAGGCTCACCCACCACAAAGACACCAGTTCGATGCGAATGAACTCTTGTGTGCGGCCAAAGGCATAAAACAGCAGCCCGAGCAACAAGGCGATGCCAACACCCCATGAGGCGCGGTGATCAGGCAAGCTGGCAAGCGCTGGACGGCTACGCCACAGCAAGCACAAAGACACCGCCAACAACAAAGGCTCGTGACCCTGGCTGTAACTCGACCATGTCCCGCCCAAAAAATCCCAAAAGGTCGGACCAGCGAGCAGTGCCCACGCCAGCAACACGATGGCGCCGGCCGAACCGATCAACGGGCCATTCGAGGGGCCGCTCACCGATGACAGGGGGGACGCGGCCAAGCCCACCACCTCACTTGGCACCGGAGGCTGCAGCAGCCGCTGCCGCGGACGCGGTAGAGGAAGCCGCAACCCGATCGATTTTGGCCTGCTTGCGCAGACTGGCCATGCCAGCTTGAACCAACTCACGACGGCGCTCAGCCATCAATGCCGCACTGATGGCGCGGGTGGTTTCCTGCTTCGTCAGCGGGGCATCCTCGGTTTTGAGCACCGTCAATGCCGCAAAGCCATCGGCGCTGGGCACCACCATCGAGCGCCCGACCGGCAAGGCCGCCAGGGTTGGCAACCAATTGAGGGGAATTTCATCGGCCACCTGCACAACGCTGCGACTGCTTTGCGGCAGCCCCGACAAGGCGGTTTGCAGCGCCGGCACACCATCGGCCACCACAACGGCTTGCCGCAAGGCAGCGACCCGTGCAGCCGGAGCCCTCACCGAGGTCTCAAGCAAGGTGTAACGCTTGCGATTGACAAACAACTCGGGGTGGTCGTTGTAGTACCGCGTGACCGACTCGGAATCGGGCTGAACCACCTTGTCAGCCAGTTGATCCTGATAAGCCCGCGCCAGCACCTCGCGCTTGGCCAACTCCATGGCCTGCAAGACTTTGGGTGACTTGTCCAAGCCACTCTTTCGGGCCGCCTGGGCCGCCAACTCTTGCTCGATCAAGCTGTCAAGCACCTTGGTCGAGGCGCCATCGCCCAGTTGTTCCACAAAAGCAGGTTGAGACTGCATCAAGGCTTGCACCTGGTGAATGGAGATCTCACCATCGTTGACCCTTGCCACCACTTGAGAGCTGCCGCCGATTTTGTCGGATTTGGAGCAACCCGCCGACAGCGCCAGCATGGCGCACAGGCCCGCAAAAGCCATGGCTCGACCGTGTGAGTGACGCAAGCCCTGCATGCAGCTTCCTTGTGTTTGAGATTGGACTTTTGGATTATCTACATGCCAATGGACGCCAATCGCCCAAAAAGAAACGGACCCGAAGGTCCGTTCATTTGATGTGCGAGGCAGTTCACGCTTGGCGGCGACGTGCCCAGAATGCCACGCCGGCCAGACCCAAGGCGGTCAAGGCAAGGTCCGAGGCCTCCGGTGCGGGAGAGGCCACCGGCGCCGCAACGGCCTTGATGTTGCCCTGGTAAGTGCCATTCAGCTTGACTGCGCTCGAATCGGGCAAGCCGACCCCTGTCACCGCCAACTGGTACGTCACGCCAGTGGTCAAACCTGAAAAAGTGAAGTTCTCAGGGGTTGTGTCGGTCGACAGGATGGTTGAGCCACCCAACACACGCAGTGCCAGCGAGGTAACGTCTACGCCAGAGTAGAAAAAGCTGGCTGCAGAGTCCATCAAACCACCCGTTGCGCCACCGGAAGTGCTGCCCAGGCTGAACGTGTAGTAGTCAGTGAAGGAGCCAGAGCTCGCCACCGTGCTGCTGAAAGACTTGCCGGCCTCAGTCACGACACCCAGGTTTTGGGTGCCCGCCATGGCGGAGCCCGCTCCCATCAAGGAGAGGACAGCAGCGGCACACAGGCGTTGAACTGGGTTCATGACAACATCACTTTCTAGATCGAATGCGCAAAGTGTAAACAAACGTGTCACAACTTCCTATCCCTGGCTCAGGGGGAGCTGCTCCCATATCGCTCGGGCCATGTTCGTTGAGGCACCACGGTGCGTCAAGGCAAAATGTCGCGCTTGCCTGGACCGCTCCTCGCCGCCCCCGCATTGGCTCCACCGCAAGGCCGTCACCACGCCAGCAGCCATGTCAGGCACGCGCCGGGCGGCCCCCGCAGCTTCGCTGAGTTCGGCCGCCAGCGCGAAATTGAAGGTCGATGGCCCCATGACGATGGGGCAAGCGCAAGCCGCGGCTTCGATCAGGTTTTGCCCGCCCAAAGGCGCGAAACTGCCCCCCAGCAAGGCCACATGGGCTGCGGCGAAATACGCCGGCATCTCGCCCATCGAGTCCCCCAGCCAGACATCGCATGCCAGGGCTGCTGCATCGGGTTGCCCTGAGGGCCAGGTGCTGCGTCGAGACAGGCTCAAGCCGCTGGACGTGACCATCTGGGCCACCTCGTCAAAACGCTGCGGGTGCCGCGGCACCAGCAACAGCCTTGGCAGGCGATGCGCCTCAGGCGCTTGCTGGGTCAGCTGCTCGTGCCAGACATTCAGCAGCATCGCCTCTTCGCCCTCTCGGGTGCTGGCCGCCAGCACCACAGGGCGCTCACTGGCATCGCGCCATTGCTGTCCACGCGCCAGCAAAGCCGGGTCTGGCGTCATGTCGAACTTCACGTTGCCGCACACCTCCACACAGGGGGCACCCATTTGGCTCAAACGCTCGGCATCGGCCTGTGTTTGAGCCAGCACCAAAGACAAGCGTTGCGCGGCAGCGCGCATCAAGGCACCCAAACGCAGGCCTTGGCGCAAACTCTTCTCGCTCAGGCGGGCATTGGCCAGCACCATGGGCACGCCCAAACGAGCGGCCTCGTGCTGCACATTGGGCCACACCTCGGTTTCCATCAGCACACCCAAGCTGGGCCGGTGCAGCTTCAAAAAGCGCCGCACGGCCCCCGGGGTGTCGTAGGGCAACCAGGTCTGCGCGTCGCCAGGCAGCATCAAGTCGCGGCCGGCGGCCATGCCAGTGGCGGTCGTGTGCGTCAACAACAGGCGCATGCCAGGCCGCTGAGCACGCAAGGCATCCAGCAGGGGTTTGGCAGCGCGCGCCTCGCCCAGCGAGACCGCGTGCAACCACAAGCAAGGCGACGCAGGTGCAAGCGCCACGGCCGCGTCCCACGACTGGCGATAGCCCTCATCGTAGAACCCCAAGCGACGCCACCAATGCGCGCGGTAGTCGGGCTCTTCACGCCCACGCGACCACACCCGCCACAGGTAAGCGGGCGTGCCCAAGCGCAACACCAAGCTGTAAGCCTGCCTGGCCAAACAGGCCTTCACATCGGCCATGCTCACTGAACGGTGCCCCGCAAAGCCGCGGGGCGGAGCGTGCATGCAACGCCCATCAGTGGGCCGAAGCGCCCACGTGCGCGTCTGGCTTGACGGCCAGCACCTGCGACATGAAGTGCTTCTGGATGCGCTCCAGTGCCTCAGGTGTCTGGCCTTCAAAACGCAAGACCAGCACGGGTGTGGTGTTCGAAGCGCGCACCAGACCGAAGCCATCGGGGTAATCGGCACGCAAACCGTCGATGGTCGTGAGTTCGGCGCCTTCGAAGGTGGCGGTCTGACGCAGCTTTTCAATCACAGCATGGTGTTCGCCTTCGGCGCAGGCCACGTTCAACTCTGGGGTGCTGAAACTGGTGGGCAAGGCGTTGAGCACGGCGCTGGGGTCAGCCACCTTGCTCACGATTTCCAGCAGGCGGCCAGCGGTGTAGGTGGCGTCGTCAAAACCGTACCAACGTTCACCAAAGAAGATGTGGCCGCTCATCTCGCCAGCGAAGGGCGAGTTCATTTCCTTGAGCTTGGCCTTGACCAGCGAGTGGCCCGTTTTGTACATCACAGGCACGCCACCGGCTTCGCGGATGGCCACGGCCAGGCGCTGGCTGCACTTCACATCAAAAATGATGGGGGCGCCCGGCACGCGCGAGAGCACGTCGGTGGCAAACAGCATGATCTGGCGGTCAGGGAAGATGTTGTTGCCTTCGCGGGTGACCACGCCCAGGCGGTCGCCGTCGCCGTCAAACGCCAAACCCAGCTCAGCGCCATGCTCTTTCACGGCCTTGATCAGGTCCTGCAGGTTCTCGGGCTTGGAAGGATCAGGGTGGTGGTTGGGGAAGTCGCCATCGACTTCCGAGTACAACTCGATCACCTCGCAACCCAAGGCACGCAGGATGCCTGGGGCTGAAGCGCCAGGAATGCCGTTGCCAGAATCGACCACGATCTTCATGGGGCGAGCCAGCTTCACGTCGCCGACGATGCGCTGCGTGTACTCGGGCAGCACATTGAGCTCGACCAGGCCGCCCTCGCCTTGTGCATAGTCTTCGGCCTCGATGCGCTGGCGCAAGCCCTGGATGTCATCACCATAAATGGCGCGGCCACCCAAAACCATCTTGAAGCCGTTGTAATCCTTGGGGTTGTGGCTGCCAGTGACCTGGATGCCGCTGTGGCACCCCTGGTCACCGCGTGTGGCGGCCACGTAGTAAAGCATGGGGGTGGTGACAGCGCCCAGGTCGATGACGTTGATGCCCGTTGAGCGCAAGCCTTTGATCAAGGCAGCCACCAGCGAAGGGCCCGAGAGGCGACCGTCGCGGCCGATGGCCACGGCTTTTTCACCCAGCTTGAGCGCTTCGGTGCCGAAAGCGCGGCCAAGGTGCTCTGCAAGGGCTTCGTTCAAGGTCGAAGGGACGACGCCCCGGATGTCATAAGCCTTGAAGATGGAAGCGGTGACTTGCATGGTGGTCCTTCGTGAATGATTTTGTTGAACAAGCGCCGCCACACTGTGGATGCAACAACGCTGCATGGGCGATTTTAGATACGCCTGCGTGACAGTTTGGAAAATAGCAAACGCCGAGCCACTCATGCCCCCGCGAATCAAGGTCAGAACGTGCAAACCTGCCTGCGGCTAGGATGAACGCATGAAACCCAGGGATCTTTTTGACATGCTGCTGCTAGCGGCGATTTGGGGCGCCTCCTTCTTGTTCCTGAGGATCGCCTCGCCAGCACTGGGTCCGGCGATGGTTGCAGCCGGACGCGTCACTGGCGCCGCTTTGCTGCTCGTTCCCTGGGTGGTGATGCGAGGCCAGGCGGGCGCGTGGCACGGCAAGGTGTGGCCCCTTGGCGTGACCGCCATGCTCGCTTGTGTGCTGCCCTTCCTGGGCCTGAGTCAGGCCGCCCGCAGCCTGCCCGCGGGATTGCTGTCGATCCTGAACGCCAGCACGCCCATCTGGGGTGCCCTTGTGGGCTGGCTCTGGGTGCGCGAACCCTTGCCGCCCTTGCGGCTGCTTGGATTGGGCATCGGTTTTGGCGGCGTGATCTGGCTGATCAGCCACAGCGCACAGGTGTCGCTCCACGGCGACGGCGTGGCTTGTGCACTCGCCTTGGGCTCCGCCCTGATGTATGCCGTTGCCATGCATTACAACAAGCACAAGTTGCAGGGCATGAGTGCGCTGGGCAGCAGCGCCGGTACGCTGGGCATGGCCGCGTTGATGCTAGCCTTCCCGGCGCTGGCGCTGGGTCCGCAACCAATGCACGCCGCCACCGAGGCACGCTGGCAAGCGGTGCCGGCTAGCGCTTGGCTCAGCCTGTTGGCCCTGGCCCTGGTGTGCACCGGCTGGGCTTACCTGTTGTTCTATCGCCTCATCGACCGCATTGGCCCCAGCCAGGCCATGACGGTGACCTTTTTGATCCCCGCGTTCGGCATGCTGTGGAGCGCACTGTTTTTGGACGAGACCATCACGCTGCCCATGTTGATGAGCACGGCCGCCATCGCGGCGGGCACTTGGTTGTCCAACCGCGCTGCATGGGCCTGAGCAAACGAGGCCTGAAGCTTTTTCAAAGGCCGTGAAATCGTGGCTGCGCCGGAAGAAGCAGCGAGAAAGCAAAAAACCCCTGACGCTTGCGCATCAGGGGTTTGCAATTTTGGCGGAGTGGACGGGACTCGAACCCGCGACCCCCGGCGTGACAGGCCGGTATTCTAACCAACTGAACTACCACTCCACGTGGTTGATGTCTGTGTCTGGACATGTTCAACATGCTCAGACCAAGTGCCATCAAAACTTGGCGTCCCCTAGGGGATTCGAACCCCTGTAGCCACCGTGAAAGGGTGGTGTCCTAGGCCTCTAGACGAAGGGGACTGCGTCTCAAAAAAATAACAGAACACACCTCGCTGCCGGTTCATCGCCACTTTTTTGACAACGACCACATGGCCGTTGGCAAATTGGTGGAGGTAAGCGGGATCGAACCGCTGACCTCTTGCATGCCATGCAAGCGCTCTCCCAGCTGAGCTATACCCCCGTGTGTCTTGAAGACGACGCGAGCTGCCGAACTGGCACCGAGACCGATTTCATCAACAGCGCTGCTGTGTCACCAGCAACGCCCATAAAGAGCTTGGCGGAGTGGACGGGACTCGAACCCGCG
>CANCFV010000080.1 GCA_947377275.1 Burkholderiales bacterium
GCCTCGGGGCCCACCGCCGCCTGCACCTCATCGAGGTTGCGCTGGTGGCCGGTGGCGAAGTTGTCCATGCTGGTCACGCGCTGGCCGGCACGCAGCAGCGTCTCCAGCAAGTGCGAGCCAATGAAGCCGGCGCTGCCGGTCACCAACCACTGGTGCGAAGTGCCCGCCAGTTGCTGGGCCAAATCTGAAGGCAAGGTGATCACAGGCGCCACACTCCAAAACCACGTGCGCGCAAGGCCGCGGCATCGGCCGTGCACTTGACGTCCACATACACACCGCCGGGCACAAGCTTGGCGGCGATCTCGTCAATGCTGCGCTGGCGCAAGGCGTCGTGCGACACGGCCGACACGATGGCTGCAGCGGGGGGCAAGTCGTCCCACGTCACCAAGTCAACGCCGTACTCGTGGCGAGCCTCAGCGGCTTCGGCCACAGGGTCGTGCACGTTGACGGTCACGCCATAGCTTTGCAGCTCATGGATCACGTCGATGACCTTGGAGTTGCGCAGGTCAGGGCAGTTCTCTTTGAAGGTCAGACCCAGCACGGTCACGTTGGCGCCCTTGACCGAGGCGCCCGACTGGATCAGCTGCTTGATGGCCTGCTCGGCGATGTACTTGCCCATGCCATCGTTGATGCGGCGCCCGGCCAAAATCACCTGCGGGTGGTAGCCCATGGCCTCGGCTTTGTGCGTGAGGTAGTACGGGTCCACGCCAATGCAATGGCCGCCGACCAGACCGGGACGGAAGGGCAGGAAGTTCCACTTGGTGCCAGCGGCTTCGAGCACTTCGAGCGTGTCGATGCCAATGCGGTGGAAGATCAGTGACAGCTCGTTGACCAGCGCGATGTTGAGATCGCGCTGCGTGTTCTCGATCACCTTGGCGGCCTCGGCCACCTTGATGCTCGACGCCTTGTAGACGCCGGCTTTGATGATGCTGCCGTAGGTTTCGGCCACGGTGTCCAGCGTGGCGGGCGTGTCACCCGACACGACCTTGACGATGCTGGTCAGCGTGTGCACCTTGTCGCCAGGGTTGATCCGCTCGGGCGAGTAACCCACGAAGAAGTCTTCTTTCCACTTCAGCCCGGATTGCTTTTCCAGAATGGGGATGCAGACCTCTTCGGTGGCACCGGGGTACACGGTGGACTCGAAGACCACGATGGCGCCGCGCTTGAGGTTCTTGCCCACGGCGTTGCTGGCGCCGATCAAAGGCGAGAAGTCAGGGATGTGGGCCTCGTCCACCGGCGTGGGCACGGCCACCACCACGAAGTCAGCCTCTTTGAGGGCCGAGGCATCGGTGGTGGGGCGCAGGTGCACCGCGGCCTTGAGCTCATCAGAGCTCAGCTCGCCGGTCGGGTCCACGAAGCGCTTATAAGCCTCGACCTTGTCGACAGCCAGGTCCAAGCCAATGGTCGGGTAGACCTTGCCAAACTCAACGGCCAGCGGCAAGCCGACATAGCCCAATCCCACAACAGCCACAGTTGGCATGATCTCTCCTGATATCGGTTGAACGAGGTCTGAGGTCAGACCGCGTAATAGCCGTAGGCGGTGTTGGCCACCTTGCCCCGGCATTTATTGAGCACAGACATCACCACGGGGCACGACTCCAGCGTGGCAAACGCCTGGGTGATGCTGGTCGTGGTGGTGACATCGGCTTCGACCACCACTACCACCTGACCCATGCGCGTGGCCAGCACGCGCGATTCGGTCGAGGGCAGCAGAGGTGGGGCGTCGAAAATGATGATGCGGTCTTGGTATGAGCGGGCCAACTCGTCCAGCAGGTCTTCCATGGCACCGCTGGCCAGCAACTCGGTGGTGCGCGACGAGGCCGTGCCGGCGGGCAAGACCGTGAGCTTGGGGATGTTGGTGCGCAGCATGACATCGGCCATGTCTTTGACACGGCCCGTCAGCACATCGAGCAAGCCTTTGGCGGGCGGCAGACCCAAGCGATCGAGCACGGCAGGGCGCACCACGTCGGCATCCACCAAGAGCACCGTGTGGTCGAGTTCCATGGCCATGCTCATGGCCAGGTTGATGGCACTGAAGGTCTTGCCCTCGCCAGGCAGGGCGCTGGTCACCATGATGAGGTTGCCGCGCACGATGGGGGCGGCCGACTCACCGGTTGCGTTCTTGAGCAGCGGACGTTTGACGATGCGGTACTGCTCTTCCATCATGCTGCGGTCGATGCCGGGGACCAAGAAGCCTTTGGCGGCCAAACGGTCCAGGTCGAGCTCCACTTCGCGCGAGCGGCGCAGCTTGCCTTCAGCCGTGTGGCTGGCAAGACCAGGTTGAGGCGCATGCGGCGCTGGCTGCGCCGCTGTGGCGGAAGGCGCAACCGGCGCGACGGGCGCGGCAGGAGCCAGGTCAGCGGGCACGCTGGTCGGCACTGGGGCTGCGATCGGTGCGGCGCCTGCCGGCTGACCCGGTGTCGTCTCGATGCCCACCGCCCCCCAAGGCACATCCACGCCGGCACGGCGCAATTCTTCCATGCGCTTGGCGGCTTGTTCAATGATGTTCATCGTGGCGTCCTCAGCTCGCAGCGTGTTTGGCAACCCAAACCACCCAGACCGCACTCAATACGAAGAAAGCGGCACCCGTGGCCATGAAGGCTTGCAGGTTGCGCTTCTCCAGCTGCTTGGCGCTGTCGCTCACAAACATCGAGACAGAGCCCAGCACGGGGCGGCCTGTCAATGCGGTAAGCGAGGCACCGTCGTGCACGGCGGGTGCCAGCATCATCAGGCCATAGGCCGTCAGGGCGCCGATCAAGAGCGCCACCACCGGCGCCACGGCAGCCAGCAACAAGCGGCTGGGCATGGCAGGCTGGCCTGACACGCGGGGCGGCTCGACGATGCGGAAGTCGGCCAGCTGGGCCGATTGGTCCAGCTTGACGCCCAGCGACGCAGACTCGCGGCGCGCGACCAGCGTGTCGTAGTTCTTGCGCAGCACGTCGTAGTCGCGGTTGAGTTGGGCCAGCTCGGCTTCGGCTTCAGGCACTTTGCCGGCCTTGCCGCGCGTCTCTTCCAGTCGACCCGACTGCACCGACAGCTGGGTGCGCAGTGAGGCCACATTGGCCTCGGCTTCGGCGAGCGAGATGCGGATTTTTTGGTACACCGGGCTCGTGGCCGCGTTGCCACGGCCTCGGCCACCTCGGGCGGCCGCCTCCATCTCTTGGCGCTTTTGGCGCTCAAGCTGGGCAATGGTGCGGCGGGTGGCGATCACATCCGGGTGGTCGTCGGTGTAGCGGCGCAGCAGGTCGTCCAGCAGCTTGCGCTGCGTGTCCATGCGGGTGTCGGTTTCGGACGGGGCGGCGCCTGGGCCACTGGTGTCGGGCGGCAGCTGTGGGTCTTCGGCAGCCAGTTCGCGTTTGAGGGCATCACGCCCTTGCTCGGCCGCACTGAGGTCCACACGCAGCTTGGCCACCACGTCAGAGAGGTTGGAGACGCGCGAGAAGTAATCTTGATTGGACGTGCCCGTCATGCCGAAATTGCGCAGCTTGAAGTCTTTGAGGCGCTCTTCGGCCTCGGCCAGCTTGGCTTCGTAGGTGCGAATTTGCTCGTTGATGAAGCGACGGGCGTCTTCCGAGTCGCGGCGCTTTTCACCCACGCCGGCGTCCACGAACATCTCCACCAAGGACTTGACCAGCTGCTGGGCACGGCGTGGGTCGGCGTCTTTGTACGAGATGGCGTACATGTTGTTGACCGACGGCTCGACCTTGATGGCTTTCATCAGCCGGTCGATTTCCAGGTCCTTCTCGACACCGGTGATCTGGCTCATGCCGACCTGTGGCTGGCTCATGAGCAGTTGGATGTTGGGGCGCGAAATCAGCGTCTTGGCCAACATGCTGACCTGCTGATCGATGTCCGGCTGGTAGGCCAGGTCCTTCATCAGGGGCTTGAGCACCGTCTGGGTGTCCACAAAGATGCGGGTGGTTGCCTCGTACTTGTCGGACATCTTGGCCACGACGACGCCCATGAGGATCGCCAGCGGCCAAGCCACGGCCATGGCGATCCAGCGACGACGCCAGATGCCCAGGGCCGCCTGTTTCAGAGTGCTAATGAGGTCATCCATGCTGGAAGCTGTGTCCGTCAAACAAGGTGGGAGCGGCGATCATGCCCGTGTCGCAGGGGCGATTCAAAACGGGCTTTGGGGAACAATGATGATGTCCCCTGGCTTGATCTGAATATTGGCAGAGATATCGCCACGTTTGAGCAAGTCCTTGAGCCTCAAACTGTATTGGGTGGGTGGCACGGTGGCGCGCACCAGAACGGCGCGGTTGCCGTCGGCAAAGTCGGTCAGGCCACCAGATTGGATCATCACGTCGAGCAAGGTCATGCTTTCGCGGTAAGCGATGGCCTGCGGTTTGGTCGCTTCACCCACAATGCGCACCTGCTCGGTGGGCGCGCCCTTGAAGTTGCTGACCACCACGCTGACCGAGGGCTCGCGGATGAACTTGGCCAGCGCGCGCTCAATGTCATGCCCCAGGTCGGTCGGGGTCTTGCCCGAAGCCGGCATGTCATCGACCAGCGGGATGGAGATGCGACCATCTGGGCGCACGGTGACCGTGCTGGACAAATCGGTGTTGCGCCAGACCACGATGTTGAGCGTGTCGAGCGCGCCGATCTTGTAAGCCTCGGCTTTGCTGGTGTCGACGGCAGGCGCCGGCGGATAGGCCGGCGAGAACGCGCAGCCGGCCAAGACCAAGGCCGACAGGCCCAGGCACAGCCAAAGCAGACGACGGGCGTTGAAGGTGGCCAGTGGCATTGATCTCTCCGGAAACATGCGGGCGCAAGGCATCGGAGCCCAACCACGGGCCCAAGCTGTCACAGTTTGTAGCAAGCGATTGTGGCCGTGGGTGCGCTATGCGGGAAATCCCACGTTTCGGTGCTGATCGTGGCGTGTTTGCCACCGTTTGAAACGGCGGTGACGCCTTTCACGACATTTTGGACACCCAAGCCAGGGGCGCATGGCGCATGAACCAGCCCACCAGCGTCCAGGGCCAGGCAGGCACGCAGGCCTTGGCGGGCTCACGCTCGATGGCGGCCACCAGGGCGCGGCAACCCGAGGCCGTGTCCACCATCAAGGGCGTCTTGGCCGATTTGCTGCTCAACTCGGTCTCGATGTAGCCGGGGTAAATCGTGGTCACGGCGATCGGGGTGCGCAGCAGTTCGGCGCGGATGCCCTCGGTCAAGGCCGCCAGGCCCGCCTTGGTGGCCGCGTAGGTGCTGAGGTTGCGTGGCAGGCCACGCATTGCGCTCATGGACGAGATGCTGACCAGGTGGCCGCTGTTTTGCGCCCGGAAGATCTCGACGGCGGCCTCGCACTGGGCCAGTGCCGCCACGAAATTGGTCTGCGCGGTTTGCAAGTTGGCGTCGAAGCGGCCCTTGCCAATGGGTTGCCCCTTGCCCAAACCGGCATTGACGATGACGCGGTCGAGCTGCCCCAGCTCTTGTCTGAAGGCGCGAAACACCTCGAACACCTGGGCGTGGTCGTTCACGTCCAGCGGCTTGACCAGCACGCGGATGCCGGGGTGCTTGGCCTCCAGCTCGGCTTTGAGCTCGAGCAGGCGGTCAACGCGGCGGGCACACAGGGCCAGGTTGCGGCCTTTGGCGGCGAACTCGCGGGCCATGCCCTCGCCCAGGCCCGAGCTGGCACCGGTGATCAAAATGTTGCGGCGAAGGGGCATGGTCAGCGGTCTGTGGGTTGAGCTGCGCAGCGCGGTTCAGCGCAGCAAGAAGGCTTGCATGGCGGCAACCGTGCGGGCGGGGTCTTCTTCTTGCGGGACATGGCCCAGGTCGTCAAACACCGCCAGGCGGCTGCCCACGATGTCTTGCTGGAAGTGATCGCCGTTTTCAGGTGGGATCAGCTTGTCTTTGCCGCCCCAGATGATCAAGGTCGGTTGCGTGATCCGCTTGACCTCGTTGGCGTACTGGCCCAAGGGGTGCTGTGCAAAACGCTCGTTGAGTGCTTCGCGGTTGCCGGCGCGCAAGGTCAGGTCGTAATAGCGGTCGATCAGTTCGGGCGTGACCTTGTCGGGGTTGCCGTAGACGTTGCGCACGCTGGATTCGATCAGGCTGCGCGGCAACAAACGCGAGGTCAGCGGGCGCAAGAACTGGATCTTGGCCAGCTTGAAGCCCAAGGGCATGGACTGCGACGAAAACGGGTAACCGCCCGCATCGACCAGCACCAGCTTGCTCACGCGCTGCGGAAAGTCCACGGCCGTTTTCCAGGCCACCTCGCCACCCAGCGAGTTGCCGGCCAGCACGGCCTGCTTGACGCCCAGGCGGTCCATCACGGCCACCACAAAGCTGGCATAGCGCGGCAAGTGGTAGTCGCCATCGGGGGCCGGGCCGGTCAAGCCAAAACCGGGCATGTCCATGCGGATGACACGGTGCTGCGAGACCAAGCCAGCGGCCCAGCCATCCCAGGTGTGCAAGCTGGCCGAGGTGCCATGCAACAGCACGATGGGATTGGGGTCGTTGCGCGGGCCTTCGTCGCGCACGTGCACTTGCATGCCCTGCACTTCGATGAACTGCGAGGGAGGCTGCGCCCAACGCGCTTTGAGGGACTCGACCGGGCGGTCAGGGGCCCACGAACGGCTCAGGCCGACACCGGCCAAGGCCACCAGCGCCAGCACGACGCCGGCGGTGATCTTCAGTGCTTTGCTCATCTGTGTTTGTGTGTTTAATGCGCCCCTCGGCGAACGCCAGGGGTGAGCCTGCATTGTGACGCGACAGCCCTCCGCTCAACGGTAGGTCAGCAAGCCCGCTTCGCCACCTTCGAGGTGCGCATGTTCGTTGAGCGACACCAGGTGCAGGCCATCGCGGCCCGCAAGCACTTTGGTGATGCCCACATTGGCCAGTGTCCAGTTGATGGTGAAGGCCTGTGCGTCGTTCAAACCCAGCAGGTGCGCGCAGATCACGCTGATCGTGCCGCCCGAGGTGAACACCAGCGTGCTGCCCTTGGCCGGGGTTTGCTTGACCAGGTCGTCCAGCGCCGAGATGCACCGCAGCTTGAACACCGACCAGGGCTCTTTGTATTCGTCGTCGTGGTTGCCGCCGACCCAGCGGCTGACCGAGTCTTGAAAGAACTTCTGAAAGGCCCGGCGGGGGTCACCCGTCGCAGCCATGTCCGACATCATCTGCAGCTTGTCGGCATAACGCGGCTCGGCCACTTCGATCACGTTTTCGTGGTCGAACTCGTTGACGCCCGCATGCTGCTGCAAACCGACGCCACCACCTTCAACCCAACCCAGCTCGCGCAAAGCGCCGCCGGCCGTTTCAAGGTGACGCTGCATGGTGCCGCTGACCAGCACATCGGGCTGCACGCCCCGAGCCTTGAGCGCACGGCCCAGCACCTGGGCCTGCTGGTGGCCCAGGCTGGAGAGCTGGTCGTAGTTGTTCGAGCCGAACGACGCTTGGCCATGGCGCAGCAGGTAAATCGCACCCATCTCAGCCCCCCGCCCGCTTGATCAGGCCTTTGCAGCGCCAATCGAGGTAGTTGGCCAGGATCCAGAAGTTCTTGAACGCGGGGTTGTTGGTCTGGCCGTGGTGGTAGCGGTAGTAGATCTGCTGCACGATCACCGCCAAGCGGAACAGGCCAAACACCTCGTAGAACGCCCAGCTCTCGGGCTTGTGGCCGCTGCGCTCAAGGTAGTAGGCCACCACCTCTTCGCGGCGCAGCATGCCAGGCATGTGTGTGGGCTGGCGGCGCGTGGACTGCAAGATGAAGTTGTCGTCGGCCTGCGTCCAGTACGCCAAGGCACTGCCCAGGTCCATGAGCGGGTCGCCCAGCGTGGCCATTTCCCAATCGAGCACGCCGATCACACGGGTCGGGTCTTGCTCCGACAAGATGACGTTGTCAAAGCGCCAGTCGTTGTGGATGACCACGTTGGCCACGTCCTGCGGGGTGCGCTCCTTGAGCCAGGCCATGACGCGACTGTAGCTGGGCACGTTCCAGGTTTTGGCCTTGGTGTAGCGCTCGCTCCAGCCTTGCACCTGGCGTTGGCAATAGCCGCTGCCTTTGCCCAGGCTGTCCAGGCCCGTGGCCCTGACGTCGACCTGGTGCAGCTCGATCAGCTTGTCGAGCACGTTGGTGCACAGCTGGCGCGTGGTGGCGGCATCCAGGCTCAAGCCGCGCGGCATGTTCTTGCGCGGGATGATGCCGGCGATGCGCTCCATCACGTAGAACTCGCAGCCGATCACCGCGTCGTCCACGCAATGGCCCACCATGGCCGGCACCACGGGGTAGACGGGCTTGAGCGCGCTTTGCACCCTGAACTCGCGGCCCATGTCGTGCGCGCCCTTGGCTTTGGTGCCCTTGGGTGGACGGCGCAAGATGTAGTCGCCACTGCCTGCGGCGTCTTGCGCACCGGCGTATTGCAAGCGGTAGGTCCAGTTTGAGGCCCCGCCCGAGAACTGCGTGATCTCGGGCAGCGCATCGGGCAAACCGGGCAGCTGCGCTTTGAGCCACGCGTCGATGCGGGCGGCGTCCAGCTCTTCGCCGGCACGCACGCGGCCGCCCTGGTCTTGCACGCTAGACGCCGTTTTAGCGGTGTTCACATCCTTGGTCATCGCGCCTTGGCTCATCGTGTCACGCCGTACTTCATCAGCTCCAGTCGGGCGATCATGCCTTTGTGGACTTCATCGGGGCCGTCGGCCAAGCGCAAGGAGCGGGCCTGGTTGAAGAAGGCCGTCAGCGGGGTGTCGTGCGATACGCCCATGCCGCCGTGGATCTGGATGGCGAAGTCCACCACGCTTTGCAGCACATTGGGCGCCACGACCTTGATGGCCGACACGTCGGTGAGCGCCGACATGACGCCGAGCTTGTCGATCTTCCAGGCCGCTTGCAGCGTCAGCAGTCGGGCCTGGTCGATGGCCACGCGGTGTTCGGCGATGCGTTCGCGGTTGCCACCCAGGTTGATCAGCTCTTTGCGAAAGGCCGTGCGTTGCAGGCCGCGCTTGATGGCCAGCTCCAGCGACTTTTCAGCGGCACCCAGCATGCGCATGCAGTGGTGGATGCGGCCTGGGCCGAGGCGGCCTTGGGCGATCTCGAAGCCCTTGCCTGGGCCCGCAATGAAGTTGCTCACCGGCACGCGCACGTTGGTGAAGTGCACTTCGCCATGGCCGTGGGGTTCGTCGTATTCGCCGAACACAGGCAGCATGCGCTTGATCTCGACACCCGGCGTGTTCATGGGCACCAGCACCATCGAGTGCTGGCCATGGCGGCCCGCATCGGGGTTGGGCGTGCAGGCCATGAAGATGCCGATCTTGCAGCGCGGGTCACCCACGCCCGACGACCACCACTTCTTGCCATTGAGCACGATCTCGTCGCCCTCGACCACGGCCGTGGCGGCCATGTTGGTGGCGTCAGACGAGGCCACATCGGGTTCGGTCATGAAAAACACCGAGCGGATCTCGCCCGCCAACAGCGGTGTCAGCCATTGGACCTTTTGTTCGGGCGTGCCGTACTTCCACAGCACTTCCATGTTGCCGGTGTCCGGCGCATTGCAGTTGAAGATCTCGGGCGCCATCATCGAGCGGCCGGTTTCTTCGCAGCTGAAGGCGTACTCGAGCACGCTCAGGCCCGCGCCCAGCTCGGGGTCGGGCATGAAGAGGTTCCACAGGCCTTGGGCTTTGGCCTTGGCCTTGAGTTCTTCCACGATGGGGGGGATGGTCCATTGCGTCCAATCGCCGCCGTGGCGCTGGGCCAGCATGGTCCGCCAATGCTCAGCCTCGATGGGCTCGATGTGCTCTTGGATGAAGGCGCGCACGCGAGCTGCGGTCTGCTGGGCGCGGGCACTGGGCTGGAAGTCCATGGGCTGTCTCCGTTTGTTCGTCTGGTGGCGCTTGGTGAGCGCGTGACCGCATGCTACGCCGCCACAAGCTGTGCATCAAATGACGAATCATCATCTAGAGTCATGCATGAAATGAATCAATGCCCCCTCATCCGCGTAGCCGTGACGGATTTCCCCAACCCGGGCCACAACACACTGTGATTCACTCGCGGAGCCGACAGCACACCGCCGCACAACATCAAACATGCAACACCCCGCAACGCAGCGCTTCGACGCGCTTGATGGCCTTCGGGGCCTCGCCGCCCTGGCAGTGATGGTCTACCACTTCTCGGCCAACGACGACGTTCGCTACCTTCCCGGAGCCTGGAGCGCGGTGGACCTGTTCTTCATCCTGTCGGGCTTTGTGGTCGCTCACAGCTACACGGGCAAGGTCCAGCAGGGTTTGAGCTGGTGGCGCTTTGTCGCGCTGCGCGTGATCCGCCTGGGGCCGCTCTACCTTTTCGGGACGCTGCTCGGTGCCTTGGCCATTGGCATCACCTTGGCCCAAGGCCAGGCGGGCGAGCTGAGCGCGCCGGTGTACTGGCGGGGCGTTCTGCTGGGCCTGCTGATGGCGCCCAACTTCGACCTGACCGCCTGGCCAGCGGGCCCCATCTTCGAGGGCGAGGTGTTGTTCCCCCTGAACCCACCGGCCTGGTCGCTGTTCTTCGAATTGTTCATCAACGGGTGCTTCTTCGCTTTCATCCGGCTGCGCCTGAAGTTGCATTGGTGGATCGCTGGGGCCTTGATGGTGGGCCTGGCCACCCTGGAATACCAGCTGTACGGTGTGAACCCAGGCTGGGGGCGTTGGAACTTTGTGCACGGCTTCCCCCGCGTGACGGCCGAGTTCGCGATGGGCATGGCGCTGTATCAGCATCGCGCGCTGCTGCAACGCTCTCGCCCCATCATCGCCACCGCGCTGACAGCCTGCGTGATGGCCATGTACCTGAGCACCCACCGCAAAGACACCATGTTGGTGGAACTCACACTCGCGCCTGTGGCCCTGTTGTTCGCCGCCAGCGTGCAACTGAACGGTTGGGGACGCGCAGCGTGTCGCTGGCTGGGTGACTTGTCTTACCCGCTCTACGTCGTCCACATGCCGGTCTTGATGATGGCCTATGCCGTGGCGCAGCCTGCCGGGATGGACCCGCTCTGGCGCCTGGCGCTGGTGTCTTGCGTGGCACTGGTGACCGCGCTCGGGCTGGGCAAGCTCGATGGCGCCGTGCGCAGGCGCCTGATGGCGCGCTACCGGGCGCTTTGATGCAAGCCTGAGCCCAAAGCCTGGCGCACCGCCGACAGCACCTCGCCACGCAACCACTGGTGCGCCGGATCGCCCTCGCGCTCGGCATGCCAGTACATCCAAATGCCCATGGCCGGCGCCGGCAAAGGCAGCTCACACACCACGAGGGGCAACACCTGCGCCAACTCACGGGCATAGGTGCGCGGCAGCGTCAACAGCAGCTCGCTCTGGGCCGTCACGCGCGCGGCGGCAAAGTAGTGCTGGCAGCGCATGGCGATGTCTCGTCCATCTCGCCCAGCCATGGCCCACACCGCTTGCAAGGGGTCAGGCTGGTCTGGGCGCAAAGCCACCATGACGTGGCGAGATGCGAAATACGCGGACGCGTCCAAGCCCTTGTCCAACAACGGGTGGCCCTCTCGGAGGATCACGGCGAGCCCCTCATCGGCCAAGTGCAGCCCACGGATCCCGCTGTCCATGCGACGCTGCCGATCGATCACCACGTCCACCTCCCCCATGGTCAAGGCACGCGTCAACTCGTCGCGCGGCACGCGCACGCTGGCGACACGCAGCCGCGGCGCCACCTCTGAGAGGTGAGCCACCAACAAAGGCAGGCTGATCGCCTCCAGCACATCGCGCATGCCCAGCTTGAGCGTCATCTCCAGCGTGCGCGGCTCGAAGCGCTCAGCCTGTGTGAACAGCGACTGCAGACCACGCAAATGCGCCTGCACGTCGCCCATCACGCGGCGCGTCAACTCGGTGGGCACCATGCGATTGCCCTGCCTCACAAACAGCTGGTCGCCCCAGACCCGACGCAGCCGAGCCAATGCATGACTCACCGCAGGCTGGCTCAAATGCAGCTGGCGCGCAGCCGCAGAGATGCCACCGTGCACGTACACGGCATCCATCACCCGAAAGAGATTGAGGTCGAGGCGAGAAACGGGGATGGCCATATGGGCTGCAACCATACACCGAGCCCATGCACGCGCCATAATGCAGCCTTGCTCAGCACGAGCAACCTAGATTGGAGCGATCACCTTGGACACCCCCCATCGGTGACCGCCCACTCCAGCCATCTGCGCCGTCGGCCTTGAAACCCAAGGCCACGCGCGCGGTGCCGCCACCCTGAGTGGCTTGCGGGAGGGGGCGGACCACCACACCACACCCTTCCCAACCCTTGTGCGCATGCGCGTGCCCACCCGGCCGCCTGCCCACCTGCTGGAGTCTGCATGCTCAACGTGTTCACGCTGGCCAACGGCCGCCTTTTCCAAGAAGAAATCGACAGCCTCGACGAGCTGACGCCCGCCCGTCCGGTGTGGGTTGACCTCGAAGACCCGACGCCCGAAGAGAAGGGCTGGATCGCCGTCAAGTTCGGCCTGATCATCCCTAGCGATATCATCGACGACGACCTGGAAGAGTCCGCCCGCTTCTACGAAGACGAAGGCGCCATCCACATCCGCTCCGACTTCCTGATCGACGACGACGAAACGCCCCGCAACGTCCGCGTGGCCTTCATCCTGCACGACAACGTGCTGTTCTCGGTGCACCGCGAAGACCTGCCCGTCTTCCGCCTGCTGCGCATGCGCGCCCGCCGCATCCCCGCCCTGATCGACGACGCCAAGGACGTGCTGCTCAAGCTCTACGACGCCGACGCGGAGTACTCGGCCGACACCCTCGAAGGCATCTACGACGAGCTCGAAAAGGTCAGCCACCGGGTGCTCAAAAGCGAGGTAAACGACCAGGCCGCCGGGGAAGCCCTGGCCGCCATCGCCCGCCAGGAAGACTTGAATGGCCGCATCCGGCGCAACGTGATGGACACCCGCCGCGCCTTGAGCTTCATGATGCGCGCGCGCATGCTCAACGCCGAGCAGTTCGAAGAGGCCCGCCAGATTCTGCGAGACATCGACTCGCTCGACTCGCACACCGCCTTCTTGTTCGACAAGATCAACTTCCTGATGGACGCCACCGTCGGCTTCATCAACATCAACCAAAACAAGATCATCAAGATCTTCTCGGTGGCTTCGGTGGCCTTGCTGCCGCCCACCCTGGTAGCCAGCGTCTACGGCATGAACCTCAAGTTCCCAGAGCTGATCGCGCTGGGCGACTGGAGCTACCCCTACACCGTGGCCTTGATGGTGGCCAGCGCCCTGGTGCCCATGTGGTACTTCCACCGCCGAGGATGGCTGAGCTGAACACGCCGTCTGCGCGCCTGCCCGCCGGTCTGTGGCGGGTCATGCTGGGCACCGCCTTCGTGGTGTTGAGTTTCAGCCTGCTCAACCCCGTGCTGGCCGTGCGCCTGCAAACCAGCGGCGTCAGCAGCACGGCCATCGGCCTGTTCGCCATGCTGCCCTTCGTCAGCGTGGCAGCCCTCGTGCCGGTGGTCCCGTGGGTGTTCGCGCGCATCGGTGTGGGGCAAGCCTACCGCCTCGGACTGGGGCTGGAGCTGATCGCCTGCCTGGGCTACCTCACCACCGACAGCTACCCCGTATGGTGTCTGTTGGGGCTGATGGCGGGCGTCGGCGCTGCCGCCGCCTGGAACGCCACCGAGGCCTTGATCGCCCACAACGTGACGCCCAGCCACCGAGGGCGCCTGACCGGCATGTACCAGACCCTTCTGGGTGCGGCCATGGCGATTGGGCCCTTGCTGCCTGGCCTGGTCGGGCTCAACCCCGAGCAAGCCAATGGCGTGGCCGCACTCGGCCTCGCCGCAGGCTTGGCGTTGACGCTGGCGCCGGCCGTGAGCCACCTCAAAGCCAGTCACGAAGGCCGTGAAAGCATGGGGCTGATCAGCGCCCTGCGCTTTCGCCCTGCATTGGCCTGGGCCGCGGTCGTCGGCGGCGTATTTGAAGTGGGGCTGGGTTCGATCACCACGGCATACGGCTCTCAAAGCGGGCTGAACCTGGCCGCAGCCACCTCGATCGCCGGTGCACTGGGCGCCGGCAGCTTCGCCCTGCAATACCCCATTGGCTGGCTGGCTGATCACCTGCCCCCACGGCGTCTGTTCGCCTCGGGCGCCGCCTTGCTTGCGCTCAGCGGCGTGGCCTTCACGCAGGCCGATGCCTGGCCCGCCTTGATCTGGGTGTGCGCAGGTCTGTGGGGCGCCGTCGGCGGGGCCCTGTACACGCTCAGCATGATCCGTGTGGCGCACGACTTTGCCGACTCCTCGGCCCTCGCGGGCACCTCGGCCATGATCGCCGGCTACACCGTGGGTGGCGCGCTGGCCCCCCTGATCAGTGGTTGGGTGCTTGACCACCTGGGCATTGGTGGCCAAGGCAGTTGGTTGGCACTTTTGGCCCTCAGCCTGCTCTTGCTGCAGACTCGGGGCACGGCACCCCGCGCCCCGACAGACTGACCAAGGCTGCCTGCAACTGCTCCGACGGCACCGGCTTGTGGAGCAACACCAGCCCGCTGGCGTGCGCCTCTCGCAAACGCTCGGCTACCGTGTCACCGGTGATGATCACGGCCGGCACCACGCGCCCCAGGCGTGCGTTCACCGACGCCACCGCCTGCACCCCCGTGCGGTGGCTGCGCAAACGATAGTCCGACACCACCACATCGGGCACGAACGACGACAACGCCGACAAGGCCTCTTCACCTGACGAGACCGCGACACACACGCAGCCCCACGCGCCCATCAACTCGGCCATCGCAGCCAAAACGCATTCATCGTCCTCGATCAACAACACGCGCAGGCCGTGCAGGTCGTGCAGGACGAGCGCGGCGGCCTCTTCGGCCACGCCCTCGAGCTGTCCCAAGGGCAGCGTCAGGCGAAACACCGAACCCCGGCCTGGCCGTGAGTCCAGGCTCACGTCCACACCCATGGCCCGCGCCAAACCCTGCACGATGGCCAAGCCCAAGCCCAGCCCCTTGCGGCGGTCGCGCTCCGGGTTGCCCAGTTGGTGAAACTCTTTGAAGATGGCCTGGTGCTGCTGCGCCGGGATGCCCATGCCCGTGTCCCACACCTCGATCACCGCCCGCCCACCATGGCGGCGACAAGCGAGCAACACGGCGCCGCGTTCGGTGTAGCGAATGGCATTGAGCACCAGGTTGCGCACGATCATCTCGACCAAGGCAGGGTCGGCATGGGCGACCACCTCGGTGTCACGCAGACGAAACGCCAATCCCTTTTCTTCGGCCATGGGCGCCACCTCGCGCTGCAGGCGATGAAACACCCTCTGCAATGCGAACGCGCACGGCTGCGGCTTGATCACACCGGCATCGACCTTCGAAAAGTCCATCAGCGTGTTGAGCATTTCGCCTGCCGCCACGGCCGAGGCCTGGCTCTGGCCCAGCAAGTGGCGCTGCCGATCGGTCAACGATTCGCGCGCCAGTGCGCCCATGAACAGACCTGTGGCATGCAAAGGTTGGCGCAGGTCATGGCTGGCAGCGGCCATGAACACCGCCTTGGCGCGGTTGGCTTGTTCGGCTTCGCCCAAGGCCTCTTCGGCCAATTGACGCGCTTCGTGCGCGCGCTGCGTCTGGTCTCTGAGGCGCTGCACCAAGCCCTCGTTCTCGAAACGCAGGGCAATGGAGCGCAACGCAGCGCGGCTGGTTTCGTACGAATAGACCGTCATGGCCCACAGGTAGAGCAAGGCGCCGATGCCCAAGGTGAAGTTGATCGCACCGTGCGCATAGATCAGGCTCAAGGCAACGGGCAAGACCATCGCCACCCAATACACCATCGCGATCTGCCACGAGGGAGCAAACACCGCCAATCCGCCGGAAGCCATCCCGCCGATCACGGCCAGCACGATGTTGTTGGACACGGGGTTTGCGGGCTCGATGAACAGCACGCCCAACAAGCCCCAGCCCAAACCCATCACGCCCCAATAGATCCGCATGCTCACCGCATACGGCATTGGCGAGTGCCCCAACCCAGCGCCGGGCGTGGGCAAGCGCCTGCGCAGGTACCACCCACTTGCCGCGACCAGCGTGATGAAGGCCGACCAGATCGACACCCGATCGTCATTCAGCACCCAGTGGAAACAGGCCGCCGTCAGCCAGGACGTCATGACAGAGAACATCAAGGAGGAGGGCATGTTGCGGTCCAGCACCTCCATCTGGGCATCGAGCCAGCGCGGTGCGTCAAAACGCCACGCCTCTCGCAGCGGTGGCATGAACCTCATGGCACCAACAAGCCGCGGGCCACAGCCTCGTCAAACGCCTGCTGGCGGCTGGTGGCCTGCAAACACTCGGTCAGCCAAGACACCTCGGCGCGCACGGCCCGCTCGCTC
>CANCFV010000081.1 GCA_947377275.1 Burkholderiales bacterium
ATGCCCACGAACCAGGCGCGGTACTTGTTGCCGGCGTAGCCGCGGCCTTCTTGCTTGTGTGCGGTGCCGGTCTTGCCCCCCACGCTGTAGCCCAAGGTCTGGGCCTTGGGCGCGGTGCCGCCGGGGCCAGTGACCATGTGCAGCATCTTGCGCACGGCCTGTGCTGTGGCGGGCGAAATCACCCTCGTGCCGCGTACCTGCATCACGTCGGCGGTGCTCGGCGCTGTAGGCTCATCCTCCAACGACGAAGCCGCCCCCGGGCGGAAGGCGGTCTTGAAGGCCAGCACCGGGCGGGCGTCATCGGCTTGCGCGGTCTTGCGCATTGGCGGGTCGTCGCCCGGGCCCTCGCGCTTGATGAGGGTCAGCGGCACCAACTCGCCGTCGCTGGCGAAGATCGTGTAGGCGTGGGCCAGTTGGAACAGGCTGGCTGACAAGCCGTAGCCATAGCTCATGGTGACCTGCTCAATGCGACGCCACGATTTGTAGGGACGCAAACGACCGGTGACCACGCCCGGGAAGCCCAGCTGCGGCTTTTGGCCCAAGCCGACCGCGGTGAACATGTCCCACATTTCGCGGGGCTGCATTTGCAAGGCCATCTTGGCCGTGCCCACGTTGCTGGACTTCTGGATGACCTCTTCCACGGTCAGGTCGCCATGGGGGTGCGAGTCGCTGATCGTGGCGCCATCGATGGTCAAGCGACCCGGCGCGGTCGAGATCACGGTGTGGGGCGTGACACGGCCCGTTTCCATCGCCAAGGCGGCGATGATGGGCTTCATCGTCGAGCCTGGCTCGAAGGTGTCGGTCAGTGCGCGGTTGCGCAACTGCGCGCCCGTCAGGTTGCGACGGTCGTCTGGGGTGTAGCTGGGCACATTGGCCAGGGCCAGCACTTCGCCGGTGGCGGCGTCAAGCACCACCACGCTGCCCGCCTTGGCCTTGTGCTGCAGCACGGCGTCGCGGATGCGCTGGTAAGCGTAGAACTGGATCTTCGAGTCGATGGACAAGTGGATGGCCTGCCCGTCGGTGGCAGGCACCACATCGCCCACAGCCTCGACCACACGGCCCAGGCGGTCCTTGATGACGTGGCGGGCGCCGTCGCGACCTGAAAGCTGCTTCTGGAAGGCCAGCTCTATGCCCTCTTGGCCTTCGTCCTCGATGTTGGTGAAGCCCACCACGTGCGCAGCCGACTCGCCCTCGGGGTACTGGCGTTTGAACTCGCGCAGCTCGTACACCCCCTTGAGCTTGAGCTCGGCCACTTGCTTGGCCACGCCATCTTCGACCTTGCGGCGCAGCCACACGAAGTTGGCGTTCGATGCCAGGCGCTTTTTCAGGTCAACCAAGGGCATGTTCAGCACCTTGGCCAAGGCGCGCACCTCAACCTCAGATGCCGCCATGTCTTTGGGAATGGCCCACAACGAGGGCACTGGCACGCTGGAGGCCAGCAGCTCGCCGTTGCGATCGACGATGCGGCCGCGGTTGGCCGGCAAGTCGATGCGCCGCTCGTAGCGGCTGGCGCCCTTTTCAAGGTAGAAGTCGGTGTGCAGGATCTGGATCCAGGCCGCACGCCCGATGAGCACCGCAAAACCCAGCCCGATGCCACCGATCAGGAACTTGACGCGCCAGGGCGGCGTGCGCGAAGCCAGCAGCGGGCTGGTGGCATAACGCACTGTAGGCATGGCGCCCGCGCCTTGACGGCGAGGTTGGCCACGCAGGCGGCGCATGAAGTCGCCCAAGCGGCTCATGGACGCCCCCCCGAGGCCGCCGCCGAGGCGGAACCCGCCGACGCATTCACGTAGTGCGTGAACGTGGGGCTGTTGCTGAACATGCGCAGCTTGTCGCGCGCCAGCTTTTCAACGCGCAGGGGCGTGGCTTGGGCGCGCTTATCGACCTGCAGGCGCTCGAACTCAAGCTGCAGCTCGTGGGACTGCGTCTGGGCCTTGTCCAGCTCAACAAACAAGTGGCGTGACTCGTGGCTGGTGCGGATGAGCCAGACACAGCTCAGCACCAGCACGATGGCCAGCAAGATGTTGAGGCGAGCAATCACCAGCGCCCTCCCTTACCGGAGGACTTGCCCGCAGGCTTGCCGGCCGACTTGGCTCCTGGCCGGGGCGATGCCGCCTTGCGCTCGACCACCTTTTTGGCACGGCGGCGATCGGGTTCGGTCCCTGCCAACTCAAGCGACCAGGGCACGTCGGTGCGCTCGGCCACACGCAGCACAGCAGAGCGCGAACGCGGGTTGCCAGACACCTCGGCCTCAGAGGGCTTGATGCGCGCCACGGCGTTGAGCATCAGGGCCTTGGGCTCGGCGAACGGCACGCGGCGATCAACCTCTTCGCGGCTGTGCTTGGCGATGAAGGTTTTGACGATGCGGTCCTCCAGTGAATGGAAGCTGATGACCACCAAGCGGCCGCCGGGCGCCAGCATGCGCAGGGCCGCATCGAGCGCGTCTTCGAGCTCACCCAATTCACGGTTGACCTGGATGCGCAGCGCCTGGAAAGTGCGCGTGGCTGGGTCTTGTCCGGCCTCGCGGGTTTTGACCGTGCGAGCCACCACGGCCGACAGCTCACCAGTGGTGCGCACGCTCTTGCCCTCGTCACGCAAAGCGACCAGGGCTTTGGCGATCGGCCAAGCGAAGCGCTCTTCACCATAGGTGCGAATGACCTCGGTGATTTCGTCCACAGAAGCGCGCGCGATGAAGTCGGCCGCGCTCTCGCCCTGCGTGGTGTCCATGCGCATGTCGAGCGGCGCATCGAAGCGGAAGCTGAAGCCGCGCCCGGGCGTGTCAATTTGGGGCGACGACACCCCGATGTCCATCAAGATGCCCTGCACAGGGCCCCAGCCCAGGCCCGCGACCACATCGGCCCATGACGAGAAGGCCGCGTGCTCGATGCGAAAGCGTGGATCGGTGATGGCGCCTTCACCTTGTGTGGCGTGGGCAATGGCTTCGGGGTCGCGGTCCAGCGCAAGCAGGCGGGCTTGCGGGCCGAGCTTGGACAAGATCAATCGTGAGTGACCGCCACGGCCAAAAGTGGCGTCCACATAGATGCCATCGGGCTGCGGGCCCTCAGCCTCATCCCACAGGGCATCAACGGCCTCGTTCAACAACACCGTGCGGTGCTGCGCGGGGGCAACAGCCGCCTGTGGGGTGCTGGGGCTTGGGGTGCTCATGGGGATCAGAAGGTGAAGTCCGACAGCGCGTCGGGCATGGCCTGGGCCATGACTTCGGCCTCGTGGGCGGTGTAGCGCTGGGCATCCCACAGCTCGAAATGGCTGCCCATGCCCAGCAACATGACGTCTTTGCTGATGCCAGCGGCCGCGCGCAACTCGGGTGACACGAGCACGCGCCCGGAGCCATCGACGTCCACGTCCATGGCGTTGCCCAAGAAAATGCGCTTCCAGCCAGAGGCCGACATGGGCAGGCCCGCCACCTTGTCGCGGAAGGTTTCCCAAGCGGGGCGCGGGAACACCATCAAGCAACCATCAGGGTGCTTCGTGATGGTCAATTGGCCTTCGCACAAGGCGGACAGGACGTCGCGATGGCGCGAAGGGACGGCCATGCGCCCCTTTGCGTCCAGCGACAACGCTGATGCCCCTTGGAAGACCAGACTCACACGAAACCCCACGAATTTGCACTTAATCCCACTTTACCTGATCCTCACCCCTCAAACAAGGGTGAAAGTAAAAAAAAGCCCAATGAAATCAAAGACTTACATGCGTTTTTGCTGCAAATTCCCAGAAAAAAAGTCCTTATGAATCAATGACCTGCGAAGGTGTCTGGAAGTGCTGGATGAGGAGATTCACCCAGATGGGCTGCATGACACCCCCTGTCGCATCCGGAAAAACACCCTGCGACCAAACCCGCACAAAACCCACCCATGCGTGGGATGCATCACGGGTTTCCTGCGTCAGATCAAGGTCAGGTGATTGCGAATGGTTCGCATTTGATCCTAGAATAGGCCATGCCTCACCAACGCCTTGCCAGTCAGCTCGCTGTTGTGCCCACCACCACGCTGGACAAACTGCCCGTGCGCGCCGTGGCCACGATCCGCTCGGTCCAATCCGGTCAGCACGACGGCGGCGCCTTGAAACGGCGGCTGATGGAGCTGGGCTTTGTGCCCGGTGAGCAAGTGCAGGTGCTGCGGCGCATCTTTTTCGGGCGCGGCCCGCTGGCCGTCCGCGTGGGCACCAGCACCTTCGCCATGCGCAAGCTCGAATCCTCTTTGATCGAGGTGGTGCCCGCCTGAGCCCCTCCTCCTGACCTCACACCCCATGGCGGCGCAGACACCCACCGTGTCCACCCCGGCGCTGATCGCCCTGGTGGGCAATCCCAATTGCGGCAAGACCGCCCTCTTCAACCGCCTGACGGGCGCCAAGCAGAAGGTGGGCAACTACGCCGGCGTGACCGTCGAGCGCAAAGAGGGCCAGTTCGTGTCGCCATCGGGTCAAGCCTGGCGCGTGCTCGACCTGCCCGGCGCCTACAGCCTGCTGGCGGTCACGCCAGACGAAGCCATCACCCACGACGTGATCGCGGGGACACGGCCAGGCGAAGCCCCACCCGTGGCGCTGGTGTGCGTGGTCGACGCCACCAACCTGCGCCTGAACCTGCGCATGGTGCTGGAGTTGCAGACCCTGGGTGTGCCCATGGTGCTGGCCATCAACATGATGGACCTGGCCACGCAACGCGGCATCCACATCGACCTGCCGCGTTTGCAAAGCGAATTGGGCATCCCCGTGGTCGAAGCCGTGGCCGTGCGCACCGGTGGCGAACGCGCTCTGCTCGCCCAACTCGACAAGATGGACTGGGCACAGCTGCCCGCGCCCACCACCCCACGCCCGATGGCGCGCATTGCGCAAACCCCGGTCGAAGAGACGCACCAGCGCGTGAGCCAACTGCTGGCCGATTGCGTGCGCAGCCCCCAACATGGATCGAAGCTGACGGCCGCACTCGACCGCTACGTCATGCACCCGGTGTTCGGGCCGCTGATCCTGGCTGGCCTGATGTTCCTGGTCTTTCAAGCGGTGTTCAGCTGGGCCGCAGCGCCCATGGACTGGATCGACGCCGGCATGGGCCACCTGGGCGATCTGGTCAAAGCCCACATGGCCGACGGCCTGTTGCGCGGGCTCCTGGTCGACGGCGTGATCGGTGGCGCGGGCAGCGTGCTGGTGTTCTTGCCGCAAATCCTCATCTTGTTTGGCTTCATCCTGGCACTTGAAGATTCAGGCTACTTGCCACGCGCCGCCTTCTTGCTGGACCGGGTCATGGGCAGCGTGGGCTTGTCGGGCCGCGCCTTCATCCCGCTGCTGTCGAGCTTTGCCTGCGCCATCCCGGGGATCATGGCCACGCGCACCATCGCTGACCCGCGCGACCGCCTGGTCACCATCCTGATCGCGCCCTTGATGACGTGCTCGGCACGGCTGCCCGTGTATGCGCTGTTGATCGCGGCCTTCATTCCTGATCGCACGGTGGGTGGGTTGTTCAACCTGCAAGGCTTGGTGTTGTTCGCGCTGTACATGGCGGGCATCGTGTCGGCCATGCTGGTGGCGCTGGTGCTCAAGCGCTTCATGAAGCAAGGCCAGGCGCAGCCCCTGTTGATGGAGCTGCCCGACTACCACGTGCCGCACCTGCGCAACCTCGGCCTGGGCCTGTGGGAGCGCGCCAGCATCTTCGTCAAGCGTGTGGGCACCATCATCTTGTCGCTGATGATCGTGTTGTGGTTCTTGTCGAACTTCCCCGGCGCGCCTGAGGGCGCCACGGGCCCGGCGATCGAATACAGCCTGGCCGGCATGGCAGGGCGTGCGCTGGAACACGTGTTCGCGCCGATCGGCTTCAACTGGCAGATCTGCATCGCGCTGGTGCCAGGGCTGGCCGCCCGCGAGGTGGCCGTGGCGGCGCTGGGCACGGTCTACGCCATGTCGCAAACGGGCGATGCCTTGAGCAGCGCTTTGCAGGGGTTGATCCAGCACGCCTGGTCGCTGCCCACGGCCTTGTCGCTCATGACCTGGTACGTGTTCGCACCGCAATGCTTGTCGACGCTCATCGTGGTCAAGCGTGAAACCAATGGCTGGGGCACACCCCTGGTCATGCTCGCCTACCTGTTCGCGCTGGCGTATGCGGCTTCGTACGCGGTCTATCACCTGTCGCTTCGGTGGCTCGCATGATGGACTGGCAAACCCCAGTGGCCGTGGGCTTGGGCCTGCTGGCTGCGGCACACCTGGGCAAACGTTGGTGGCCCACGTGGAAAGGCTTGCTGCGCCCGCCCATCGCGGCGTCCGCGGCCCAAGGTGGGCCTGCTTGCAGTGACACCAGCAAGGTCAACGCATGCGGCAGTGGGGGCTGCGGCAGCTGTGCCTCATCGGCACCCACGCCCAGCAAAGACCACCGCATTCAGGTGGTGCGCAAGCCCCGCGCGTGACGGATTGCACACACACCCTGTAGACAAGGGGCCACGCCCCCCTGTGCCGGGGATGGCTGACGACGAGCGTGCTGCCTAAACTGAATTTCTTACATTAAGAAACAGGCCTTCGTTGTCCCAACCATCTGTCATGCGACCCACTTTTGCCATCGTCCCCCTGGCCCTGGTGCTCACGCTGTTGGGCCCAGCACCCAAAGAAGCCGATCAAGCGATCGCGGCTTTCAAAGCACGCGTCGTGAACGCCGTTTCGACCCAGGCCTTTGCTTGGATGCCGGTGCCCACCGCATCTGCCAGCAAGAACGCCTTCGTCGACCAAGAGGCCATGAACGAGGCTGGCAAAGCCGCTGTCGCACAGCGCTGATCTCGCAAAGGCCCTTTTGGCCAGGCCCCGCAGCCACAAAGGCGTACACTGACGCTTGCTCCGGGGTGTGCCTCACGCGACATGCGTGCTGGCACTGAGATGGAAATCCAAACCCGCTGAACTTGATCCGGCTCATACCGGCGAAAGAAGAGCTGTCCTGCATCGGCTCATGGTGGGCTTTGGCAGGTGCGGCCCTTGATGCGTGCCGCACCGTCACGCCCAAGGCGCCACCACCTCGGCCCAAAGTCCCTCATGGCTGCTGCCCGGCAACCTCGGAGCATGTGTTGACCACTTGCTGCCCAGGAGATGCCGATGAACGCCCCCGATCACGCTGTTGCCCTCAACGCTTTGAGCGAGCTGGCTCGCCTCACGCGCGAACCTTTGCCCGCCTCACGCAAGGTCTATGTGGAAGGCTCCCACCCCGGTGTGCGCGTGCCCATGCGCGAGGTGGCGCTGACCAACGGTGAAGCCGTCACCTTGTACGACTGCTCGGGGCCCTACACCGACCCGAACGTGCAGATCGACGTGACACGCGGCCTGCCCCCGGTGCGCGAAGCCGCCATCGTGGCGCGCGGCGACACCGAAACCTATGAAGGCCGATCGATCCAGGCCGTGGACGATGGCCTCAAGCCGGATGAACGCCACGATGAGCGCATGGCCGCTTTGCGCCAAGCCGCAGCCGCTTTGCAACGCGTGCCCCGCCGCGCCAAAGCCGGCCACAACGTGACGCAGATGCACTACGCGCGCAAAGGCATCGTCACACCCGAGATGGAATTTGTGGCCCTGCGCGAAAACCAGCGCAGGCTGGAGGTGCAAGCCGACTGGCGCAGCAAGTACGGCGTGGATGCCGAGCGCGAAGCCCGCTTGCGAGGCAACCCCATGGGCGCAGCCATTCCGCAAATCATCACACCCGAGTTTGTCCGAGACGAGGTGGCCCGCGGCCGCGCCATCATCCCGGCCAACATCAACCACACCGAGCTGGAGCCCATGGCCATTGGGCGCAACTTCTTGGTCAAGATCAACGCCAACATCGGCAACTCGGCGGTCACGTCGTCGATTGAAGAAGAGGTTGAAAAGCTGGTGTGGGCCATTCGCTGGGGCGCCGACAACGTGATGGACTTGTCCACCGGCAAGCACATCCACACCACGCGCGACTGGATCGTGCGCAACAGCCCCGTGCCCATTGGCACCGTGCCGATTTACCAAGCGCTCGAAAAAGTGGGCGGCGTGGCCGAAGACCTGACCTGGCAGATCTACCGCGACACGCTGATCGAGCAAGCCGAGCAAGGCGTGGACTACTTCACCATCCACGCGGGTGTGCGCTTGCCCTTCATCCACCTGACGGCCAACCGCCGCACGGGCATCGTCTCGCGTGGGGGATCGATCTTGGCCAAGTGGTGCATCGCGCATCACAAAGAGAACTTCTTGTTCACGCACTTCGAAGAGATCTGCGAGATCATGAAGGCGTACGACGTGAGCTTCTCGCTGGGCGATGGCTTGCGTCCGGGCTCGCTCTCAGATGCCAATGACGAGGCACAGTTCGCCGAGTTGAAGACGCTGGGCGAGCTGACCCAGATCGCCTGGCAGCACGATGTGCAGACCATGATCGAAGGCCCCGGCCACGTGCCCATGCACCTGATCCAGGCCAACATGACCGAGCAGCTCAAGCACTGCCATGAAGCGCCCTTCTACACCCTGGGCCCTCTGACCATCGACATCGCGCCGGGCTACGACCACATCGCCAGCGCCATTGGTGCGGCCATGATCGGCTGGATGGGCACGGCCATGCTGTGCTACGTCACGCCCAAAGAGCACTTGGGCTTGCCCAACCGCGACGACGTCAAGCAAGGCCTCATTGCTTACAAGATCGCGGCCCATGCGGCCGACGTGGCCAAGGGCCATCCGGGTTCGCGTGCGCGTGACGATGCGCTGTCGCAAGCGCGTTTTGACTTCCGGTGGCAAGACCAGTTCAACCTGGGCCTGGACCCTGAAACGGCGCGCGACTTCCATGACGAGACGCTGCCCAAGGATGCCTCCAAGGTGGCGCACTTTTGCTCGATGTGCGGCCCCAAGTTCTGCTCCATGAAGATCACACAAGAGGTGCGCGAGTTCGCGAAGACGCAAGGCGTGAGCGAGCAGCAAGCGCTTGAACAGGGCATGGCCGACATGTCGGCGCAGTTCAAGGACGTGGGTGGGCAGCTCTACATCCCGATCAAGTCTGAAGGCCCACAAGCCGCTTGAAAGGGATCGCCATGTGTGATGCCAACCCGATGGGCATGGGCCCACGCCGCATCGGCATTGCCGGTGCGGGTTTGCTGGGCCGCCTGCTGGCCTGGACTTTGTCGGCGCAAGGCCATGAGGTCAGTGTGTTCGACCCCGCGCTGGATGCCATCGCGCGCCACGATGGGCAAGGTGCTGCTGGCTTCACGGCCGCCGGCATGCTCAGTCCCTTGGCCGAGCGAGAAACGGCCGAGGCCGACCTGGCCGTGCTTGGATGGCGTTCGATCGCCTTGTGGCAAAGCGTGTGCGCCGCCTTGGGCCCCTCCCTGGCGCTGGCGCTGATGCACCAGCGCGGCAGCCTGCTGGTGGCTCATGGCAGCGACCTGGGTGCGGCCCGCAGGGTGCTAGACCGGGTGGACGATGCCCTCGCGCCAACCAGCCAAAGACCGCGCGCCTTGAGCGTGTCGGAGTTGGCGCAACACGAACCGGCCTTGCACAGCAGCAGCGGCCCGCTACACGCCTGGATGCTGCCCGGCGAAGCCCACATCGACACCGTGCGCACCCTCCATGCCTTGCACACGCAGGCCTTGGGCGTGCAATGGCATTGGGCACAACGGGTGGTGGCTGTGGCGCCGGGCCTGCTGCACAGCCAGAGCGCCACCCAAGCAGATGACGAGACCACGGCACATGCGTTTGACCTGGTGTTTGACGTGCGTGGTGTGGGCGCCAAAGGCAGCTGCGATGTGCGCGGCGTGCGCGGCGAGCTGGTCTGGCTACACGCCCCCGGCTTGCACCTGCAACGGCCCGTGCGCTTGCTGCACCCGCGTCACCGGGTCTACATCGTGCCCCGCCCCAACGACGTGGTGCTGGTGGGCGCCAGCGAGGTCGAGTCTGAAGACCGCTCACCGATGTCCTTGCGCAGCGCGGTCGAACTGATGGCCGCCGCTCACAGCGTGCTGCCCACGTTGGCCGAAGCCCGCATCTTGAAGATGGACGTGAACCTGCGCCCGGCCTTGAGCGACCACCGCCCACTCGTCCATGTGGAAGACGGCCTGGTGCGCATCAACGGCCTGTACCGGCACGGCTGGCTGCTGGCGCCTGCACTGGTTGAGCAAGCCCTGGCGCGCTGCGGCTTGGGTCACGTCATCGCTTCGCATGAGGTGTCGCCGCATGCATGACACCGCCGCACCGCCCACCATCACCATCCGCACCGATCAGGGCCCGGTACAACTGCCCGCAGGCAGCACCGTGGCCGACGCCTTGCAAAGCCTCAGCCTGGACGCGCAACAGGCGGCCAGCATGGCCACGGCCGTCAATGGCGACTTCGTCGCGCGCCACGCCCGCAGCCAGCATGTGCTGCGCGAAGGCGATGCCCTGCTGTGCTTCACGGCCATCACCGGAGGCTGACATGACCGACACCCAAACCCACACACCCAGCACCTGGCACATTGGCGGCACCGCTTTGCACAGCCGCTTCTTGCTCGGCACCGCGCAATACCCATCGCCTCACGTGTTGCAAGCGGCCATTGAAGCCTCCGGATCGCAGGTCTTGACGCTGGGCCTCAAGCGCACCTTGGCCGTACCCGGCGGTGGCGACAACGGCTTTGTGCAGATCATCCAGCGCGCCGCACGCGAGCAAGGCGCCCACCTGCTGCCCAACACCGCGGGCTGCCGCAGCGCACGCGAAGCCATTGCCTTGGCCCACATGGCGCGCGAGCTGCTCGACACGCACTGGATCAAGCTCGAAGTGGTGGGCGACGAGCAGACCCTCCAGCCCGATCCCATCGAATTGATCGAGGCCGCACGCCAACTCGTCAAAGACGGCTTTGAGGTGCTGCCCTATTGCACCGATGACCTGGTCACGTGTCTGCGACTGGTGGATGCGGGCTGCCAGGTCTTGATGCCCTGGGGGGCACCCATCGGCTCAGGCATGGGCCTGCTCAACCCCTGGGCATTGCGCACCCTGCGCGCCCGCCTGCCCCATATCACCTTGATCGTGGACGCCGGGCTGGGCGCACCATCGCACGCCGCTGCGGCCATGGAGCTGGGCATGGACGCCGTGCTCTTGAACTCGGCCGTGTCGCAATCAGGCGACCCGGTGCGCATGGCCCAGGCCTTCAGGCAGGCCATCGCGGGAGGCCGCGCGGGCTTTGAGGCCGGTCTCATGGCCACCTCCGATGTGGCCGTGGCCACCACCCCCGTGGGTGGCCAACCCTTTGTTTTGATCTGAACCCCATGGCCTTCCCACCGCACATGCCATTGAACACCCCGCGCCCGCCCATTGTCTGGGGCATTGCCGGACACGACAGCAGCGGAGGCGCTGGCCTGAGCGCCGACCAGCGTGCCTGTGATGCCTTGGGCGTGCACCTGTGCCCGGTCGTGGCCTGCGTCACAGCCCAGCAATCGCAAGGCGTTGAGGCGATGTTCGCGCTGCCTGCAGCGCAACTCGATGCGCAGCTGCAAGCGCTGGCACACGACATGCCGCCACGCGCCATCAAAACCGGCCTGCTGGGCAGCGTGCAGGCCATCGAGTGTGTGGCCCGCTGGGTGGACACCTTGCGAGCCCAAACACCGGCGGGGCAAGACCCTCACCAGCATGTGGCCTTGGTGGTCGACCCGGTGCTCAAGGCCAGCGCAGGCGGCGTGCCCTTCAGTGACGAAGCCATGGTGCGGGCCTACCGCGCCTTGCTGCTGCCACGTGCCACCGTGGTCACCCCCAACCGCCAAGAGGCGGCGCAACTGCTTCACGCCGATACAAGGTCATCTGCCGACCTGAGCTTGGCTGCCATCCCCGACGTCGCCCAAAGCCTGCAAGCCATGGGTGCACAGTCGGTGCTGGTGACCGGTGGCGACAGCACGGAGCCTGCCGCTGAGGGCGGGCACAGCCTGGACTGGCTGACCACGCCCCACGCCCAAGGCTGGTTGACGGCACCTCGCGTGCCCACGCCCCATCACCACGGCACAGGCTGCACCCTGGCCAGCGGCATTGCCGCAGCGCTGGCCTTAGGCCATGTGGCCGCCGATGCCTGCGTGCTAGGCAAGATGCTGACGCACCATGCCTTGATGCACAGCCGCTCGGCCGGTGCAGGACGCGGCCCGGTGGTGGCGCAATCTGGCTTTGCGGCAGGGCCTGCGCACGGCGGCGCCCCTTTGCCCTGGCTGGGCCTGGGGCGCGCGTTGCCCTGGGCGCTCAGCCCCGCTCAACAGGCTGAATTTCGCCGCTTCACGCCACCGGCCGATGGGCTCTACGGCATCGTGGCCACGGCCCCCATGGTCGATGCGGCCTTGCAAGCAGGCTTGCGCTGCCTGCAGCTGCGGCACAAGGCCGCCGACGGCCTGAACGCACACCTGAGCGCCAGCATCGACATGGCGGCACAAGCTGGCGCGCAACTCTTCATCAACGACCACTGGCCTGCCGCGCTGGCGCACCCTGAGCCCACGCAGCCGCACACTGCGTACCGCCTGGGCCTGCACCTGGGCCAAGAAGACCTGCAGGCCATGACGGAGGCTCAGCGCGAGCTCTTGCGCGCAGCCAGTGGCCGCGTCATGCTGGGCTTGAGCTCACACAGCCTGTGGGAGTTGGCCCGCGCCGCCGGGTGTGCGCCCAGCTACATCGCCTGCGGTCCGGTCAAAGCCACCACCACCAAAGACATGCCCTGGCTGCCCCAGGGCCTCGACAACCTGCGCTGGTGGGTGGCTCACAGCCCTGCGCCGGTTGTGGCCATTGGCGGGCTGCTCACCGCCGATGACATCGCGCCATTGATGGCGGCCCGGCCAGCGGCTTGGTGCGTGGTGCGCGGTTTGGGGCCCAATGCGCAAACCATGCGCGAGGCGCGCACCGCCTTCACGGAGACGATTGCGGCCCTTGCGCCGGCCATGACTGGCCCGCCATGGCCGCACCCTGTATTACCTCGTCGCGAGGCGCATGGGTAAAAATACCCATGACCGGCCAGCCAAAAGCGACACACTGGAGACAGCCCGACTCAGTACAGTGTCGCACCATGGCCCAGCAGTTTCAGCCCCACCCGAGTCACCGTCTGGCCATCAGGTTCTGGGGTCCCAGCCTGCTCGTGTTGTTTGTGCTGATGGTGGCCTCGTTTGCCAGCGTGACCCTGCTCAATGCCGTGCGCGGCTACACCAGCGGGCAGAGCTTGTGGTCGCAAGCGCGCGAGCAGGCAGCTGACCACCTGCGCCAAATGGCGCTGCGTCGCGACCCCACCGAATACACCCGCTTCACACAGGCGCTGCGCGTGATCGAGGGCGATCACCTGGCGCGCGTCAGCATGCTGCGCAGCCCGCCCGACTGGGACGCCGCTCGCCAAGGCTTTCGCGCCGGCGGCAACCACCCTGATGACATTGGCGGCATGGTGGCTGTGTTCGTGTGTTGCCATGACATGTGGGTGCTCAAAGAGCCCGAGGCGATCTGGTCGGGCGGAGACGTCCTGATCGATCAACTGCGCGACGAGGGCTTGCAACTGCTGTCGCACGTGCAACAAGGATCGCCCGAGACCACGCTGATGGCAGACCTGGCGCGCATCGACGCGCTGAACCAAAAGCTGATGCAACAAGAGCAGCGCTTTGCGCAGGCGCTTGGCGTGGCCGGGCGTCAGATGCAGGACTTGATGCTGGCGGGCTTGGCGGTGGTGGCACTGTCGCTGGGTCTGGCTTGCATCGCGATGTTCCGGCGCACGGTGCGGCAAGAAGCTGAGAAGCAAGACGCCCTGGCCTTGGCCAACCAGCAATGGGAAGTGGCCGCCAGCAGCGCCGACCTGGGCTACTTCGAGCTCGACGTGCGGACCTTGCGATATGCCGTCGATGCGCGCACTGCCGCGCTGCACGGGCTGCCAGCCGAGCCGGGCGAGTTGACCCGTGAGCAGGCACGCGCACAGATCAATGAGGCCGACCGCGAGCGCGTGAACGCCGCCATCAACGACACACTGACCTCGGGCGTGCTTTACAAAGTCAGCTACGACATCGTTCGGGACAGCGACGGCCCGGCGCGACGGGTCGAAGCCACCGGTCGCATCTCACCCGACGGGCGGCGTTTGATCGGCGCCGCCCGAGACATCAGCGACGAACACAAACGGGCGCAACTGGCCGCCGAGCGCGACGCCGCCGAGCGCATCGCTCAATCGCAGCGCATGTTCCTGTCGCGTCTGAGCCATGAGCTGCGCACGCCCCTCAACGCCATCCTGGGCTTCGCACAACTGCTGTCCATGGGCAGCGGCGGAGAGCTCAGCCCGTCTCAATCAAGGCAGATGGGGCTGATCACCACGGCCGGCCGCCAGCTGCTGGCCTTGATCGAAGACGTGTTGGACCTCAGCAAGGTCGAGTCTGGCGAGGTCGGATTGAACCTGCATGCGGTCGACATCGACCCGGTGCTGGAGACCTGCATGGAGATGCTCTCGCCCATGTGCGCGCAGGCCGGCGTGAGCGTGAACCTGCAGCGCGCCAGTCCCTTGCCTTTGGTTCAAGCCGACCCGCAGCGCCTGCTGCAGATCTTCATGAATCTGGCCAGCAACGCCTGCAAGTACAACCGGCCCGGCGGTACGCTCGACATCCAGCTGCGCCAAGAGGGCGAAGACGTGGTCATCCACTTCATTGATTCGGGCCAGGGCGTGCCGCCGGGCGAGCTCTCTGAGCTGTTCCAGCCTTTCAGGCGCTCGCATGTGCACAACCACATTGAAGGCAGCGGCCTGGGGCTGTACATCGTCAAGCAACTCGTGGACCGCATGGGCGGCCGCATCACCGCCGAGAGCACCTGGGGCGAAGGCTCGCGCTTTTCAGTGCACTTGCCCGCGATGGCCGCACTGCAGCATCCAAGCGCTCAAGCCGCCTGAGCGTCGTTCACAAGCCACCGTCGGTCAGCCACTCGCGCAAGGTGCGCACCATGTCGCGGTCGTGGTGCAGCCAGGCGTTGTGGCGGTAGTCGTTGTAATAAGCCTCTTCGGCACTTTGGGTGCCCAAAGCCTCGTACACGAAGCGCAAGACCATCTGCCCTGCCTGTGGCTCTTCGATGGTGATGGCCAAGCGAATCGGCGTGGTCTCGTCATGAGGCCTGGGGGTGAAGACCAGGCTGTCCATGGGGCGAGACTCGACCTCGTCGTCAAACGCATGTTGACCAAAATGCTGGCGGCGCTTGAACAGACCCTGCTCGATCTCTTGCCACTCGCAGCGCTCCGGGCCGTTGGGGAATCGCTCGGGCGTTTGCACGCGGGCGAGCAGACCGCGCCACAGTTGCTCGCGCGTGAACGTGGGCACGGCTGTTTGTACCGACACGCGGGGTGAGTTGATCTCGATGAGGTGTTCAAAACGCATGGCGTGAGCTTACCTTGACGCAAAAGACCAGGCGCGTCATCAGGATGCACTCAGCGTCAACCCCGTCACGGGGCAAGGGCACTACACTCATCACTGTTTTTGAACACATCAGCCGCGTCAAAAGCGCGGCCGCATCCCATGTCTCAGTGCGCGACCACCCCTTCGGCCCCCACCGCCCAGCCCATCCAGATCGTTCCCAAAAAGTCGGTGCTCAATGCGCATGGCTGCGGCGGCGACTGCACGGTCGAGGACGATTCACAGGCCCGCTGGCCACGCGCCAAAGTGGTCGAGCTGTTCAACCTGCCCTTCAATGACCTGATGTGGCAAGCGCAGCAAGTGCACCGCCAGCATTGGGATGCCAACGAGGTCGAGCACGCCACGCTCTTGTCGGTCAAAACCGGCGGCTGCGAAGAAGACTGCGGCTACTGCCCCCAGGCAGCTCGCTACGACACGGGTGTGGAAGCGAGCAAGCTGATGTCGCCCGCCCAGGTGCGTGAGTCGGTGCTGGCCGCCAAGGAAGCCGGCGCCAGCCGCTTCTGCATGGGTGCCGCCTGGCGCGCGCCCAAAGACCGCGACATCGAGAAAGTGGCCGAACTGATCGGCGTGATCAAGGCCGAAGGCCTGGAGGCCTGCTGCACGCTGGGCATGCTGACCGACACGCAAGCCAAATCCCTCAAGGACGCGGGCCTGGACTACTACAACCACAACCTAGATACGGCCCCCGAGCTGTACGGCGACATCATCACCACGCGCGACATGCAGGACCGCCTGGACACGCTGACCCACGTGCGCAGCGCCAGCATCAAGGTGTGCAG
>CANCFV010000082.1 GCA_947377275.1 Burkholderiales bacterium
CCTCAACGCCAAGGCCGCCATCTTCGCGGTGGACCAGCTGTTTGAAGACACCGGCGAGCGCCTGCCCATCATCATCTCGGGCACCGTGACCGACGCCTCCGGCCGCATCTTGTCGGGCCAGACCGTCAGTGCGTTTTGGCACTCGGTGCGTCATGCGCACCCCTTGGCCATTGGCTTGAACTGCGCTTTGGGTGCCACCTTGATGCGCCCCTACATCGAAGAGCTGTCCAAGATCGCCGGCGACACCTTCGTGAGCTGCTACCCCAACGCGGGCCTGCCCAATCCCATGAGCGACACGGGCTTTGACGAGACACCCGAGATCACCGGGGGCCTGGTCGAAGAGTTTGCCAAAGCGGGGTTCTTGAACATCGCGGGCGGCTGCTGCGGCACCACGCCGGACCACATCGCGGCCATTGCGCGCCGTGTGGGCCAGTACAAGCCACGTTGTCTGCACGCAGACGCGAGTGGCTTTTTATCGGCCCTGGCGGCCTGAGGCCTTGCGCCACTTCACCCTGCTTTACACCGCGTACGGATCCTCAAAACCCAAGGCGGCCAGGATCTCGCGCTCACGCGCTTCCATGCACTGGGCTTCGTCGTCTTCGATGTGGTCGTAGCCTTGGGCATGCAGCGCGCCGTGCACCAGCATGTGCGCGTAGTGGGCCTCCAGGGGCTTGCCTTGGTCTTGCGCTTCTTGCGCGATCACTGGGGCGCAAATGATCAGGTCGGCCATGACCACGGGCTCTTGCGCGTAGTCGAAGGTGAGCACATTGGTGGCGTAGTCCTTTTGCCGGTAATCGCGGTTCAAGGCTTGCCCCTCTTCGGCGTCCACCAGGCGCACCGTCAACTCTGCATCTGACTCGAGCGCCGCCCGCAGCCACTTGATGACGCGGTGGCGGGGCAGGGTGTCGCGGTGGCGTTTGTCGGCAAATTGCAGGGACAAGGTCAGGGAAGGGCGTGTGCTCATGCGGGATCAGGAAGCGTGTTGTGGCTGGAAGGGCCGGTGCGCGGTGCGTCTGGTTCGGCCGCTTGGGCGGCGTCATAGGCCTCCACGATGCGGGCGACCAAGGGGTGGCGCACCACGTCGCTGGCATGGAAGCGCGTGAATGACACGCCCTTGACGCGCTTGAGGATGCGCTCGGCCTCGATCAGGCCGCTCTTGCTGCCGCGCGGCAGGTCGATCTGGCTGATGTCGCCCGTGACCACGGCGCGCGCGCCAAAGCCAATGCGGGTGAGGAACATCTTCATTTGCTCGGGCGTGGTGTTTTGCGCTTCGTCCAAGATGATGAAGGCGTGGTTGAGCGTGCGCCCGCGCATGAAGGCCAGAGGGGCGATCTCGATCAGGCCTTTTTCAAACGCCTTGGTGACGCGGTCAAAGCCCATCAGGTCGTACAGGGCGTCGTAGAGGGGTCGCAGGTAGGGGTCGACCTTTTGCGTCAAATCGCCCGGCAAAAAGCCCAGGCGCTCGCCGGCTTCAACGGCGGGGCGTGTCAGCACGATGCGCTGCACGGCGCTGCGCTCAAGCGCATCCACCGCGCAGGCCACGGCCAAAAAGGTTTTGCCCGTGCCGGCAGGGCCGATGCCAAAGCTCAGGTCGTGCGACAAGATCTGGCGCAGGTACTGCACTTGGTTGGGCGTGCGGCCTTGCAGGTCGGCGCGGCGGGTGTTGAGCATCGGCCCCTCGGGGGGCTCGTCGGGCAGGGCGGCCAGCTCGTCGGCAGTGGCCTTGCGACCGGGCCTTGCTTTGGCCCGCTGCTGCGTGGCCAGGCTGGAGGTGATGGCCAGCTGCACCAGCTCGGGGCTCAGTGGGCGGTCGCTGCGCGCGTACAGCGACGCCAGCAACTCGACCACCTGTTGGGGCACGCCGCGCGCGCCTTCCACGCGGAACTGTTCGCTGCGCCGCGTCAGGGTCACACTGAAGGCGGCCTCGATGGTGCGCAGGTGCGTGTCCAGGGGGCCGCACAGGTTCGCCAGCTTGGTGTTGTCTGGGGGTGAAAAGCTGTGTCGCAGTTGCATGAAAACCCTGGATTGCAAAGAAAGCCTGCAAATTGTCGCCTGCCCACTGCTTTGGCGTGTGACTTATCTTGCGAAAATCAAAGGCTTGTCGATGAGGTGCGTGCAAACCGCAGGTGCCCGGCTTGGGAGTCGTCTTTGATCATGTTGCATCGCTGGTGGTCGTCCTGGGCCCAACGCCCTTTTGAGCAAGATGGCGGTCTGGCCGCTGTGCCCCAGCCCGCTGAACCCGCAGGCACGTGGCCTGCGCTGTCGTGGCGTCGCCTGTTGTGGGTGTCCTTGGTCGGGCTGATCTTGGCCATGGTGGTGGGCTACGCCATCGTGCGCTTGAACCGCGAAACCGTGCGCCTGAGCCAGCCATCGGCCATCGTGGCGGCCTTGTCAGCCGATGGCGTGGTGCAGAGCCTGGACCAGGCTTGGTCGGTGCGCAGCGATGCCACCGCCTACCCGGCGGCCTTGGTCAGCCATCTGGTGAACATGCCCGACGACTGGGCCAAGACCAATCCTGGGCACCAGGGGGCGGTGTGGTACCGGTTCAGCTTCGATGCCTCGCCTTTGGCCACGGCACCCACGTCCACGGGGGACCAGATCATGGCCGCCTATGTCGAGCGGCCTTGCTCGAACATGGAGCTGCGCCTCAATGGCCAGTTGCTCTACAGCGGTGGCCGCATGGCCGACCCTTACAGCCGCAATTGCTACCGCTCGCACGTGGTGGTGCTGCCTGGCGCCTTGCTGCGCCCCGCCAATAATTTGCTCGACCTCAAGGTGGTGGGCTACCCCATCGAGCGCGTCACCGCCCGTCAACGGGCTGGCGGCCTGGCCGCGGTGCGCATCGGCCCTCTCCACCAGATCCACGAGCTGTATGAGGCGCATGAGTTCTGGACCACCACCATCTCGCAGGTGCTCGGTGGCATCTTGGTGGTGCTGGGGGTGTTCGCCTTGGCCCTGGCCTGGGTGCGCAAGCTCGACTACCTCAAGTACTTTGGCCTCTTGACCATGGGCTGGGCGGTGATGACCGGCCGCTTGTGGCTGGGCGACACCCTGGTGCCCAACGCGGCCATCGAGGTCTTGATCACCATGATGTTCGCGCCCATGACGGCGTTTGCCATCAAGTTCCTGCTCGGCTATGCGGGGCAGGCTTTGCGCCACGTGAGCACTGGCAAACGCAACGGCCAGATCAACGCGGCCTTGTGGGCGCAGTGCGTGCTGATGCCCCTCAGCCTGCTGGTGGTGGGGGTGGATCACTTCTTCCTGTGTGCCCGCGTCTGGTATGTGCTGTTCGCCATCGAGTTGTTCGTCACCATTGGCTTCTTCCTGTGGGTGGCTGGGCGTGGCCGTCGCCCTGAGTTCTGGCTGATGAGCGCCGCCCTCGGCGCGGTCACGGCCGTGTTGGGCATTGAGCTGTCGTTCCAGAGCGGCCTGATGCGCATGTGGGGCGTGCACATCACCCACTTCGTGATGCCGCTGCTCTATGCCGCCGTGGCCGTGCGCTTGATCCAGGTCTACGGGCAGGCCCTGCAGTCGGCCGAAGGCGCACGCCGCCAGCTGGAAAAGCGCGTGCACGAAATCAGCACCGAAATCGAGCGCAACTTCAACCAGATCGCCGAACTACGCGTGGAGCAGATCGCCGAGAAAGAGCGCAAGCGCATCGCCGCCGACCTGCACGACGACCTGGGCGCCAAGCTGCTGACCATCGTGCACACCTCGGACAACGACCGCATCTCGACCCTGGCCCGCGAGGCCCTGGAAGAAATGCGCCTGTCGGTGCGCGGGCTCACGGGGAGGCCCATGGTGCTGTCAGATGCGCTGGCCGACTGGCGTGCCGAGGTCGTGTCCCGCCTGGGGCAAGCGGCCATCGAGTGCGAATGGCGCAACCCCAACGACACCATCGAAGAGCCGCTGTCATCGCGGACGTATGTGCAAACCACCCGCATCTTGCGCGAGGCGGTCAGCAACGTCATCAAGCACAGCGGCGCTTCGCACGTGGTCATCTCGGTCGACGTGCACTTGGAGCAGCACGATTTCGTGCTGGTGATCCAGGACAACGGCAGGGGCATCCCGCTCGAACTCGACGGGCGACTCGACCGTGGCCATGGCATGACCAGCATGAAGCACCGCGCCAAGCAGCTCAGCGGGCAATGCCTGGTCGAATCGGGCCCGGGTTTTGGCACCGTGATCCGGTTGACCTTGCCGCTGGAAATGGCGACCATGCAACAAGTGCTGCAGCACGGGCTGTCAATGCCCGCTGGCGCTGCTAGCATGCGCAACAACATGCGCGGACAGTGATCCCGCATCATCCCTATTTGAAGTGAGGTCTGAGCACCATGAAGCAAATCCTTTTGTTGGAAGACTTGCCCGAGATCCGTGCGTGGCTCAAGACCCTGGCCTTGCAGGTCTTTCCTGGTGCGCAGATTAGCGAAGCCTCGCGCATCCACGACGCCCTCGAGCTGGTCAATGCCGTGCGTTTTGACGTGGCCATGGTCGATCTGGGCTTGCCCGATGGCTCTGGTGTCGAAGTGGTGCAGGCCTTGCGCGAGAAACAGCCCGATGTGCAGTCGGTGGTCGTGACCATCCACGACGACGACGAGCACCTCTTCCCCGCTTTGCAAGCCGGCGCCTTTGGCTACCTGCTCAAAGAGCAGTCGCGCGAGCAGCTGTCTGAGCAACTGCACCGCATCAGCCAGGGCGAGCCACCGCTGTCCCCCTCGATCGCCCGCCGCGTGATCCAGTACTTCACGGCCCAGGCCCGCTTGCAGCCCCCACTGCAGCCCGACACCGTGACACCGCACGTGCAGCTCACCGACCGCGAAAACGAAGTGTTGTTGCGCGTGGCCAAGGGCTTCACGCTGCCTGAGATCGGCCTGCAGCTCAACCTCTCGCGCCACACGATTGCCGACTACGTCAAGCAGATCTATCGCAAGCTCAACGTGTCGTCTCGCGCCGAGGCCGCTTTGGAAGCGCAGCGCCTGGGCCTGTTCCGCCGCTGATCCGGCCTTTCTGACCTGACCGACCTGAGTCACACGACCGCATGATTGCCCGTCTCACGGGGGTGCTTACACACAAGGCACCCCCTTTTGTTTTGCTCGACGTCAACGGCGTGGGCTACGAAGTGCAGGTGCCCATGAGCACCTTCTACAACCTGCCCGAGCTGGGGGCCAAGGCCACCTTGTTGACCCAGTTCATCGTGCGCGAAGACGCGCAGCTGCTGTACGGCTTCTTGACCTCGCCTGAGCGCGAGTCCTTCCGCGAGCTGATCAAGATCACCGGTGTGGGCCCGCGCATCGCGCTGGCGCTGCTGTCGGGCTTGAACACCGACGAGCTGGCCCAGGCCGTGTCCAGCCAAGACGCCTCGCGCTTGGTCAAGGTGCCCGGCATTGGCAAGAAGACCGCCGAGCGGCTGTTGCTCGAGCTCAAAGGCAAGTTGGCGCCCGTGCTGGCCACGCCGGGCTGGGCCGTCAGCAGCGACAACCAGACCGACATCTCGCAAGCGCTGATTGCCCTGGGCTACTCCGACAAGGAAGCGCAACTGGCCCTCAAGCAGTTGCCGCCCGATGTGTCGGTCAGCGACGGCATCAAGCTGGCCCTCAAGGCCCTGACCCGCGGCGCTTGAGCGTCGCCGCGTTGACGTGCCCCGTTTCAGGGCATGATGACCTGCTATGCATGCAATGGACTTTGTCTTTGATGGGATGCGAGCCTGGCGCTCCGTGCGCCGCGCCGCCATCGGTGTCACTTTCGGGCTGGCATTTGGCGCCACCGCGAGCCTGTCCGCGCTGGCCGCCTCGCCGAGGGCCAACGCCAAGGCGCCGGGCAAGCCGCCCATCATGTCCACCCCCAAGGCTTTTTGCGACGAGATGGCGCAGCGCCTGCCCAATGTGTCGAACGGCCTGTGCGCCCGCGCCCAACTGGGTTTGACCAACGCCAAGTCGGTGCTGGGGCAGCCGCTGTTTCAGCGCGACGTGGTCTCGCCCAACGCGCACCTGCGGGTGCTGGTGATTGGTGGCATCCATGGCGATGAGCTCTCGTCCACCGCCCTGGTGTTGAATTGGATTGGCGCTGCGCAAGAAACCCCCTCGAACATCCACTGGCGCTTCGTGCCCCTGGTCAACCCCGACGGCATGCTGCTGGCCAAGCCCACGCGCACCAACGCCCGTGGGGTGGACCTCAACCGCAACTTCCCCACCCCTTCTTGGGACAAGGAAGCCCCGGCCTACTGGAGCCAGCGCACCAAGAACGACCCGCGCCGCTACCCCGGCCCCAAGCCCCTGTCTGAGCCCGAATCACGCTGGCTGCATGACGAGATGGACCAGTGGAAGCCCAACCTGATCGTGTCGGTGCATGCCCCCTACGGCGTGCTCGACTTCGACGGCCCCACCGTGGCCCCGCAGCGCCTTGGGCGCCTGTACCTGGACCAGGTCGGCATCTTCCCCGGGAGCCTGGGCAACTATGGCGGCGTGCACAAAAAGGTGCCGGTGGTGACGATCGAGCTGCAAAGCGCGCTGCGCACCCCACAAGAGGCCGAGATCCGCCAGATGTGGCTGGACTTGCTGCGCTGGACCGCCGAGCGCCTGGGCGCCAACTGAGCCCTTCAGGCGTCAGGCCGTGAATCCGCGCTGCTGAAGCGCTTTGTTGCGATTGACGTGATTGCTTACGCGCATCCCTCTCCCTGGGGGAAGGCGCGGCGAGCCAGATGCGGACAATACGCGGCATAAGCAAATCATCAGGTGAGTGTTCATGAACCTTGCGTCGTTTGGCGCCTTGGGTGGCGAAGCCATCTCGCGTCTGCAGGCCTTGTTGAGCCTGGGGCAAGCCACCCGCCTCATCCAGATTGAAACGGCGCTGGCGTCGGGCACCTTGGTGGTCGAGCGGCTGCGCCTGGAAGAAGGCGTGCACGCGCCTGAACCCCTGTGGGCCGAGGTGGATTGCCTGAGCACTTCGGCGCATTTGGCGCTCAGGGCCTTGATGGGCGAACAAGTCACCCTGCGCTTGAAGCTGGCCGACGGCAGTTGGCGCCCTTGGCATGGCTACGTCGTGCGTGCCGCACAGTTGGGTGCCGATGGTGGCCTTGCCCGCTACCGATTGACCCTGGCAGCCTGGACGCATTGGCTCGGCCTGCGCCGCGACACCCGCATCTTCCAGGACCAGACCGCGCAAGAGGTGCTCAACGCCGTGCTCTCGGCCTACCCGCAGGCCCATTTCCAGTTTGATGTGGCCCAGCCCGGCCCGGTGCGCGCCATCACCACCCAATACCGCGAAACCGATTGGGCCTTTGCCCAGCGCCTGATGGCCCAAGAGGGCTGGAGCTGGCAAGTGGCGCATGAGGGCGAGGCCCAGTCCGCACAGGCCGGCGCCAAGGCGGCACGCCACACCTTGCTCATTTTTGACGCGCAGGCCGAGCGTGCCGACCTGGGCCCCTTGCGCTACAGCCGCCCTGACATGCGTGGCGGCGGCCTGTTCGGCACCGGGCTGTTTGATTTTGGCTTCGCCACAGACACCGTCACCGCATGGCGTGTGGGCCAGCGCGTCACGCCCAACGCCGTCACCCTGGCCGCGTGGGACGAGCGCCAGCTGGCTGGTGTGAGCGCGCAGGCACTTGCGCCCGGGGGCCGCGGCCACGTGCCGACCCTGGAAGACTACCGCGGGCACGGCGAGCGCCGGCATGCCGATGGCCGTGTCAACACCGCCCAGCCTGCCAGCAGCGCCGTGGCCGATCAACGCGCCCAAGCGTTGCTGGATGCGCACGAGTTGGACCACCGCCAAGCCCATGGCGACAGCGCCGTGCGCACCTTGCGCCCCACGGCCCGCTTTGACCTGACCGAGCACAGCCTGTATGGCGTAGATGCCCTGGCCGATGGCCGCAGCGCGTTTGCGGTGAGCAGCGTGGTTCACGAAGCCGCCAATAACTTCGGCTCCGAGGCCGCGCAGATTTTGCAAGCGCCCGGGATGGCCGAGGGCGGCTATCGCAACCACTTCCAGGCGGCGCCGGCCCACGTCCGTTTGCTGCCCGAGCCCCCGATGCGCCCCACCGCGCCCGGCCTGCAGACGGCGGTGGTGGTGACCTCTGACGGCGAACCCGTGGCCACCGACCGCGACGGACGCATCCGCATCCAGTTCGCCTGGCAGCGCGGTGCCCAGCCTCTGCCGGGTGCCTTGAGCGCGCCCAGCACTTTGGGCGGCGCTGACACAGGCCATGCCCCTGGCGACGCCAGCAGTGGCACCTGGGTGCGCGTGGCCCAAAGCGTGGCAGGGCCCAACTGGGGCGGCGTGTTCACGCCCCGTGCAGGCACCGAGGTGCTGGTGGACTTTGTGGATGGCGACATCGACCGTCCCTTGGTGATCGGCCAGTTGCACAACGGCCAGCACGACCTGCCGTGGCCGGCGGGCATGGACTCCGGCGCCAACCACCCCGGCACCGTGTCGGGCTGGCACAGCCCTCAGCTTGATGGCCAAGGCGCCAACCAATGGTTGATGGACGACGCCACCGGCCAGCTGCGCATGCGCCTGGCCAGCCACGGCGCCCAGACCGGCTGGAGCGAACTCAGCCTGGGTCACCTGATCCAGCAAAGTGGCAGAGGTGGCGCTGGGCACGCGCAGCGCGGTCAATGGTTGGGTGAGGGCTTTTACGGCCACACCGAGGGCTGGGCCACCGTGCGCGCTGGCCAGGGCCTGTTGCTCACCACCACGGCGCGCAGCGCCCAAGGCAGCAGCGTGAACAGCACCCAGATGGACGCGCAGGAGGCCGTGGCCCGCCTCAAAGCGGCGCGCCAGCTGGGTGAGGTGCTGGGCCAAAGCGCGCAGCAACAAGGCGCGCAGACCCTGAGCAGCTTCGAGCCTGGCCGCGCCGTGCAGCATCACGTCGAGCAGATGGACCCGGCTGCGCAGGGCAAGTACACCGCGGCGGTGGGTGGGCAAACGCCTCGCAAGGCCCAGGCTGGAAGCCGAGCGCTGCAAGACCCGGTCGAGCGCTTCAACCAGCCCTTGCTGCACCTGGACACGCCCGCGTCAGCCAGCTGGGTGACACCAGCCAGCATCAGCCTGTTCAGCGGGCAGGACACCAGCTTGTCGACCCAGGGCGACTTGCACCTGAGCAGCGCCCACACCGTCAGCAGCGTCAGCGGCCAGACCACCAGCCTGTACACCCACGCCGGCGGCATCAAAGCGATCACGGCCAATGGCCCCTTGAGCCTGCGCGCCCACACCGATGCGCAACAAGTGTGGTCTGAGCAAGACTTGACCCTCCAAAGCACCACCGACGAGATCCGCATCCAGGCCAGCGACAGCATCACGCTGACGGCAGGGCAAAGCCAGATCGAGATCAAGGGCGGGGACATCACCTTCACGTGTCCGGGGAGGTGGACGGTGAAGGGGGCCGGGCATGAGTGGGGGAGTGGGGCGGGGGGGCGCTACACGTCGGCCGAGTTGCCTCAAGGTGTGGCGAGCGGCTTGTCGGCTGCTTCGTCACTGTTGTCCGACAAACCTGAGCAATACAGCCAAAGGATTGTGCTCATTGATCCTCTGACGGGCGAAGCTGCGCCAGCGAAGTACCAGCTACTGAAGAACGGCGTAGCCGTAGCCAAAGGCAAAGCGGATGGGGAAGGGCTTACGTCCCGACACATCGAAGATGACGTGGTTGAACTGGAGGTGCTCGTCGGCCCACGCGGTGAATGGGGCGTTGAATATCACAGTGGGTTGGATCGGCTGCCACTAGCCTATGACGACGAAGCTTTTTTGCTAGGTGATATGGAGAATCTGGCATGAGTGAAGAGCATTTGGACTTGGACTTGGACTTGGCCGCGCCGGACCGTGCAGAGACACCTTTACCGCAGGTTGCAGAGGTCGTGACGGACTCGGGTATGAAGCACGACGCAGGAGAACCGCAGGCTGCGCATTCTGTCTCTGCGGAACAGGATCATTTCTATCTTGTTTTCAGGGATGGTCTGGATATACCGATTGGTGGCCTTGATTTCATCGCCACGTTTCCGTCTGGGCTGATTTGCACGGCTGAGTCGAACGTAAGTGGTGCCATTGCATTGCCGCTGCCTATTGCGGAAAAAGGGGCGGTCAAGGTGGAAGTGAAGGATGCCGCCGGTAAGAGGCAGGAGGTCTGCTTGATCGATCTGGCCAAATGCGATGGCGCGGTGATTGTCCGTAGTCCCAAAACCAAAGCCAAGGTGGCCTTGCAGCCTCATCAGCAAGTGGTGTCTCAGAAGAAGCCCGCCACGCAATCACTGACGGATTCAGTCCGAGCCAAGCCTGTGAACCAGGCACCTACGATGCCGAAGACGGTGGATGCTGACCAGAGTTGGTGGTCTTCTAACGGCGCCCTGCACAAGGCATGGACATGGATCAGCAGCAGGCACTTCTTTGAAGAAGCCGCTGCAGCATTGTTGAGAAGACCGGCGAATGTCAGCTCTGGCCTCTCGTCTGCTGGGCAGCCCTTGTCTGCAGTGATAGGTCCGGAGGCCCCTAACAAGGACAACCTTAAACTGGGCCGGAACAACATTTATCGAGAGCCCATCGTGGCGGCAGCCAAGCGTTTGGGGTTGATTCCTCAGGCGCTGTGTGCATTGATGGATTGCGAAGCTGGCAAAGTCGCAGAGACATTGCCAGTCTTGAAACCAGATGGTTCACCGGCTTTAGATAAGAAGGGGAAGCCCAAATTCCAAGTCATCAGGGAACGGTGGAATGCCAATGCCGGGAACGCTGAGAGCGGCGCGGCGGGTTTGACGCAGTTCCTGGGCAGCACCTGGCTGGCGCACGTTTTACTGCCCGGCTACTACATCCATGAAAAAAGCGTGATTAATGGATGGGTAAAGCAGATCACCGACGCGAGAGGAAAGAAGCGTTGGATGTTTGTGCTGGAGAACGGTGTGTGCACCACGGAGCCTTATAAAAAAAGAAGTGACGGTAACGTCAAAAAGTGCTTGGCCATGAGAATGGACCCAGCATGGTCGATCAACGCGGCGGCAGATTATGGGGCTGCTAATCTGCTTGTGCTGGAAAAAGCGGGTTTCAAGCTAAGCGGCTTGAATGACATGGATAAGGCGAAGATGATGTATCTCATGCATCACGAGGGGGAAGGGGCGGGGCCGCTCTTTGTCAGAAATTCGCTAAAATCTGGCAGAGGTGGCCTTGACGCATTGAGAAAGAAGTTCGACCTGCAATTGGGGGCGGCTGGCGCAGCCAAAGTCGATAAGCTTATTGAGGAGGCTGATGGAGATGTACAGCTCGCCTACCGCTATTGGCTGTCCAGCTACATTGACAAGCAATTCGCAAGTTCAGAGAAATACTTTTTCTCATCGGCAGTGCCGGCGGGGCGGCTTTCAAAATTGCTTGTTGCTGTTGGAGGGGAATCAATTGAAGATGTCTAATGTGATTTTAGCGGCCGCACTTTTCTGTACCTCATTTTTGCTTCTGGCGTCAGCCGCCGCAGCTGAGCCTGTCTGTGAGGTTTCAAAGGCGAGAAAAAGGCCCTATGGACTTATCTCGAAAACCGTTTGCGTATTGAATAATGTTGCCGTGCGTGAGGCGATTAATCTGAATGGCAAGGCGGTCTTATCTGATAAGCAGTTGATCCAAGAAGAAATTGGTCAAGCCGGTGCATTAAGGATCTATTCAAGTGGTGAGTCTGATCCAACCACGGGTTGTGCACCAAGGTTGTATTTACTCGACATGCGTGGAGGCAAAGTCCGCGCCATGGCATTTGGTGTCAAAAATGCTTGCAACGAATTCAGTTGGGCATCTTGGGGAGATAAACGCAGCGTAATCGCCCTCAAAAAGAACGTTTCTTTCGTATATGAGAACGGAAAACTGATACCGCCCAAGGCGGGGGGGCAGCTTTGGAAAGCCATTGAGCCGCCTCATGCAGGTTCTGGCTTGAAGGAAGAGGACGCAGTGCCCTTCGTCCGCGAGCTTGCCTTGCCTGAGGGCAATTGACGGGGCCTTGCGGTCTGGGCGGATACCGATCTCTGGATGTGGAGCCCAGAGTCAGCACCGCCGCCACTGATCGCAGCTTCTGCGATCGTCAGATGCCGGCATCACCTCTTCGGCCCCGCCGCCTGCGTGCTCGGCAAGGCCGACAAAATCGTCAACAAGCGGTTGATCTGCAGGGGCTTGACCAGGTAATGGCTGAAGCCCGTTTGCAGCGCTTTGGCGATGTGGTCAGGCAGGGCGTCGGCGCTGAGGGCAATCAGCGGCAGGTTCTTGAAGTCGGCCTGGGTGCGCAGGCGGCGGCACAGGTCGAGCCCGCTGCCGTCGGGCAGGTTGATGTCGACCAAGGCGACATCTGGGTGGGTGGCTTCGATGCTGGCCAAACCCTCGGCGGCGGTTTCGGCCGAGTACAAACGCACCTGCGGGTAGGCCGCGAACATGGCCTCGACCAGGCTGCGGTTCAGCGCGTTGTCTTCGATGTGCACCACCCGCAGCGGCGGCAGCATCACCGCCGGTTCGTTGCTGCGGCCCCCGCCCACGCGCAAGGCCCCGGGGCCTTCGGCCAGCGGCAGGCGCAATGCGAACACGCTGCCGTGTCCCAGGGTGCTGCTGACGTCGATGCGGCCGTGCATCAGTTCGGCCAGCCTTTGTGACACGGCCAGCCCCAGGCCATTACCGGTGGCACCGTGGGCCGAGCTGTCGAGGCGCGTGAAGGGCTGAAACAAGCGCGGCAGGTCGCCTTGTTCGATGCCGAAGCCTTGGTCGCGCACCTCCACGATGCCAATGCGCTCATCCGGCGCCGCCTTGGCGGTGAGCCAGATGGTGGATCCGTGGGGGCTGAACTTGATGGCGTTGCTCATGAGGTTGAGCAAGATGGCGCGGGTGTGCTGCGGGTCGGCCCAAACCGGGGGGCTTTGGCAATCTACCACCACCGTGATCTGCGCGGCCAGGGCGTCGTCTTCCAAGGCGGCGCGCACTTCGCGCAGCAGCATGGTCAGGTCGACGCGTTGGGGGCGGATGCCCAGGGGCTTGTCGTCGAGCTTGGCGTACTCCAGGGCCTGGTCTAGCAGCGACAGCAGTTGTTGACCTGCGGTGTGGATGTGGCCAATCTGGCGGCGCTGGGGCTCGGGCAGTTGCAGTGCGTCGCTCATGTCCAGCAGCTGGGTGAAGCCCAGGATGGCGTTGAGCGGCGAGCGCATGCTGTGGCTCATGCGCGAGAGGAATTCGACCTTGGTCGCCAGGGCCACTTCGGCCTCCAAGCGTTTGCCGTGTTCGTTGTCGGCGCGGCGCTGGGCGCTGATGTCGGTCAGCACCTCGATGTAGCGGCTGACCTGGCCCTCGGGGCCGTGCACCAGTTGCACGGTGCGGGCGACCCAGAACGGTTCGCCGTCTTTGCGGTGCTGGCAGACCTCCAGCCGCTCAATGCTCTGGCCTTGGGCTAGCGCCTGGTTGACGCGTGTGATGGTGGCCGCATCGGTGTGGGGGCCGCTGAGCAGCTCCTCGGGCAGCTGGCCGTGGCATTCGGTCAGCGTGAACCCGGTCAGGCGCGTGAAGGCCGGGTTGACCCAGCTGATGCAGCGCTGGGCGTCGCAGATCAGGATGGCGTCGGTCACGCGGTCGGCCACCAGGGCCAGTTCCTGGTTGGTGGCTTGGGCGCGCTGCAAGGCCGCCTGCAATTGCCGAATCACCTGGCCTTGCTGCTCGAAGGCGTCGTGGCGGAGGTGGAGCTCATCGAGCAGTCGTTGTGCGTCGTCGGCCATGGTGTCGGATACGCCGGAAGGGAGGGGGCGACGCAGCTGTGCGGGGCGCCAAGCTGGGTCGTTCGGGTTGGGCAACGCGCGTGGGTCAGACATGGCCAGTCTCCTGTGGTCATCGCCCGCAGTCCGTACAGCAACACGGGCTGGCACTTTCGGTTGCGCCAACCTCCGCGGGAGGTTCGTTCGTGCCCCGCGGCTTCAGCGCTTGAGTGAACCAGTGTAGGCACTTCGATCGGCTTTGACCATGCGTGCCACTGCGGGTTTTCTCTGCGCTGTGCGGTGCAGCGCGGGCTCGGGTAACCTTTGCGCTTGATGGATTTTCAACCCGCACCAGAGACCCTGCCATGAGCACTGTTTACGACTTTGAAGCGCAAACCACCACAGGCCAAAGCGTCAAGCTGGACCAGTACAAGGGCCAGGTCCTGCTGATCGTGAACACGGCCAGCAAGTGCGGGTTCACGCCCCAGTTCGATGGGCTGGAAAAGCTGTGGCAGTCGCACGGGCCCCAGGGTTTGGCGGTGCTGGGTTTTCCGTGCAACCAATTTGGCGGACAAGACCCTGGCAGCAACGATGAAATCGCGTCGTTTTGCCAGCTGAACTACGGCGTGAGTTTCCCGATGATGGCCAAGGTCGACGTCAATGGCGCGCAGGCACACCCGCTCTACCAGTGGCTGGTCAAAGAGGCGCCTGGCATTTTGGGCACCACGTCGATCAAGTGGAACTTCACCAAGTTCTTGATCGGCCGCGATGGCAAGGTGATTGGCCGCTACGCGCCCACCGACACACCCAAGTCCCTGATTGCCGACATCGACAAGGCGTTGGCGGCCGCCTGAGCCGTGGCACTTGAGGCATGGGGTATCGTGTGGTCCTGATCACGTGAAGGACCACAGTGCCGCCAAAGCCCAATTACTCGTTCGAGAAGCGCCAAAGAGAGATGGAAAAGAAGAAAAAGAAGGCTGAAAAAGCCATGCGCAAAGCCAATGGGATAGACGAGCCCGAAGGCGTGGACGAGGACGGTACGCCGTCTGGCTCACCCGCGGATGCCGAGGCGCCCGCTGCGGGCTCTAGCCCGTCAGATCCGGCCTGATTCAGTCTGGCTTAGCCTGGTTCACCGGCTTGGGTGGTCAGGGTGTCAGCCCGCACCAGGCGACCTTGGTGCAGGGCATAGATCACATCCCCCTCGCTGAGGCTGTGTGCCCGGTGGGTGATGATGAAGCGGCCGCAACCCAGCGCGTTGATGGCCTCTTGGACATGGCGCTCGGTGTCGAAGTCCAGGTGGCTGGTGTATTCGTCGAGCAGCAAGAAGCGCGGTTGTTTGTACAGGGCCCGCGCCAGCAACATGCGCTGCTTTTGGCCGCCTGACAGCGTGGCGCCCATGCCGCCCACCAGCGTTTGGTAGCCCATGGGCATGCGCATGATGTCGTCGTGGATGCAGGCCTGCTGGGCCGCCAGCGCGACCTTCTCGGGCGTGGCCTCGGCGTCGTGCATGGCGATGTTGTCGTGGATCGAACTGCTGAACAGCTGATCGTCTTGGAAGACCGTGCCCAGCACCGAGCGGAAGGCTTCGGCACCCATGCGCTGCATGGGCACGCCATTGAGCAGCACCTCACCCGACTCGGGCGTGACCTGGCCTGACAGCACCTTGAGCAGCGTCGACTTGCCACAGCCCGAGGGGCCGACGATGGCCACGGCCTGCCCGGGTTGCAGGGTGAGGTTGACGCCGTCGAGCACGGGGGCCTCGTCCTGCGCATAGCGGAAGGTCACGTCCTTGAGGGTCAAGGTCATGGGGGCGCTGCGGTCATTGGCTTGGGGCTCGAGGGTGTGCTGGGCATGGGCCGGTCCGCTGGCCTCGGGCTCGCTGAGCACGATGTCGGCCAGTCGCTCGCCCTGCAGCTTGAGCAGGCGCAGGCTGATGACGCGCTCGAGCAGTTCGGCCGTGCGTTGCAGGAACTGCCCCTTGTAGGCCAGGAAGGCCACCAGCATGCCGATCGAGAACTGCTGGTCGATGATCATCTTGGCGGCCAGGTACAGCACCACCGCTTGTTCCAGCGTCCCGATGGTGCCGTTCACCCCTTGGTAAAACATGGCGATGCGCTGTTGGCGTACCGTGGCATTGACCATGGCCACCTGCTGGTTCATCCAACCGCCCACGCGCCAGCCGGGTCGCGCAAAGAACTTGATGGCGGCCACGCCACGCAGCGTCTCCAAGAGGTAGGT
>CANCFV010000083.1 GCA_947377275.1 Burkholderiales bacterium
AACATCCGCCTGCTGCTGAGCCTGTTGAGGCTTTTTGTTGCCCATTTGCTGGCCATGACGCTGGCTTGGCCGGGGCAATCTGACGGTGACCACGGTTGCCAGGTCGAACTGGCCGCAGCTTGAGTCAATTGTTCAGGGCGGACTAAATAGTCCGCGCTGAACAATGGCCTCACGCGGCAGCCAATGCGATCTGGCAGCGGCAGTCACTGGCTAATCGCCCCAGCCAAGCCTGGACGATGCCCGCAAATGAGCAACAAACACCTCAACAGGCCCGGCAGCAGCGGATGTTGTGCCCGGCGCCGCACAGTACAGCATGCAGCGCATCACCCAGCGCGCCCTATGGCGGATTTCGATCCGGCCTGCCGTCGCTCTTCATGTGACCGATCGCCGGCCCAATGGCGCTGCGTCGTTTGATCATCGCCTTCATCGTGTGCGTCACGCCTCGCCGCTGGCCTGATCTGAGGATCTGCATGCCGTCGACCACGGCGCCCTTGTAGCCCCAGTCAACCATCACCGTGCGCGGCCGCTGGTTGGGCAGGATGCTCACCTGCTCGATTTTCTCTTCCAGCGTGTGGCCTGGTACGGGTTGGCGGGCATGGACCGCATGCCGACCACCAGGCCCTCTTTGAGCGTGGTGGCCAGGGTGACCTTCACACCAAACTCGTAGGGGTTGCGTGCCTTGCCTTTCGAGATGCACTCAACTTCGGGCGCATGCGGCGCATACAGCTTGTTCTTGTCTTTGATCTTTTGCGTCAGGATGCGGCCCACCCGCGTGCGCAGGGTCTTGATCGCAGTGCGCATGCGCTTGTACTGTTTGGCATGGGCATAGCGGCCCACTTGCGTGGTCAGACGAGGCGCCTCTCGGTTGTAGTTCTGGCGCAGGCTCAAGCCGTTGTCCTGCGCGAACATGACCATGTGCTAGCGGCTGCGCTCCAGCAACCGGCTGTCCGTGGGTTGGGCAATGGCCTTGGGCATCACCGTGGTGTCCACGATCACCTTGTTCAGGCTGGCGCGCTTGATCAGGCCTACGGCCCGACGTTAAGTGGCCAGAGAAGTGATGCGCGGTCAACTTCCAGTCCATCAACCCAGCAGAACGAATCAGCGGGCGCTTCATTTTGAGCTACTCGCCCAAGCGACGCACAAACATCTCAGCGGTCTGAGCGATGCGGGTATGGAGTCTACTGGGCCGCAGGATTTGCAAGAAAGCGTGAAGCCGGCATTTGTCTCCCTGCAAGTAACGCACCACACTTCAGAGGCAATTGCTTAGCAGATCAATGGCATGAGAGCTGTTCAACCCGTATTGCTTAGAACAGATTAAGCAACTTAGGCGCCAACACAGCTCGTGAGAAATCCTCAGACGCCAAGGGCGTCAAATGCCCGTAGTCCCACGACGTAAGCCCTGCGATCGGATCTTTTCCAAGATAAACATCACATTCCCCTCCGCCACAGAAGTACTCCGAAATGCTCAGATAACTCACCCGCGGCATGTCGCCCATCTCGGCTTTGAGCAGCAAGTCTTGCTCTAGCAACTTTTTATTCACGCCTAGAGCTGTGCGAGCTGGAAAGTTGGGCCAAAGATGATATGCGGCAACCAAGGGGAGATCAACGCTCCAATGCGGCGTAGGTCCCAGCCAAACCACTTCCTTAGCGCCTGCACGAATTGCCAAATCAGCGATTTCACGCATTTCATGGCTATTGTGTCCTTTGTTGCGCGCAATCAAAACCACATCAGGCCTGGCTTTCTGAATGGCTTGTAAGGCAAACCAGTTGGATTGCTGACAATAATCAGATCGACTTGACCCAATCGAGTTGGCAGGGGGACAGCCAGAGCTGGCCACCTGTAGCACTTGCCAGTTTTGAGGCAAGCTGCGCCTCAGCCCGTAATTGTGATGCTGTGCGTGACTGTCTCCCCACAACAAAACCACACGTTCAGCACTCGGAGACCGAACATAACAAGGCTCTGGAATGGACGCTCGCGGAACCCGAGTAACCACGCCATTGCGACTGGCCTCGATGTCGTAAAAATCACATTCATAGTGATATTTTTCGGGTATGCCTTCCCGGGTAAAGTAACGCCAATATTTGGGGTCGTTATCGTATCGATTCAGAATTTCCAATTGCTGCGCAGATAAGCGCGCGTCTGCCTTGCCGGCATGGGGGAGCAGCGCTCCAAGGCCGATGAAAAACAAGCATCCAACGACAGACATTGACAAAATGCTAGCCTGGGAGAACTTGGCAGCATCACGGAACGGGCGCTCAACGAATCGCCAGCTCAGATACGCCAGGGCAATGCTCAATCCACACAAGCCGAGCATCTGCAGAGAGCTGAGCTCATCCAAAAACATCAAGCGCGCAAAAGCAAAGATGGGTTGGTGCCAAAGGTAAATGCTGTAGCTCAGCAGGCCCACGAAAACAAATATCTTACTGGCCAAAAACCTTCCAGTGATATTTGATTTGTTTGCGAAGCTAAGAATCAGCACAGTACCAAGCACCGGAGCCAGTGTGTAGGCACTCGGACACGGCGTCGATTGCCCGTATGCAAAATATGCAAACAAGATCAACCCAAAGCCCAATGCAGCCGCAGCCTCACTCAGACGTGGCTGCGCAACTGCGGGTTGAAAGCGGGTCAAGGCAAGCGCCACAAGCGCACCAGCCAGAAGCTCCCAAGCGCGTGTGGGCAACAAGTAAAACGCCGACTCTGGCTTGGATGCAACGAAAGCAACGGCAAGGCCAAAACTGACCAGGCCCATCAGAATAAAAATCAAGGTTACAAAGCGAAAGCCACGGCGAGCCAATACCCACAACAGTGGCGGGAAAAACAAATAATATTGCTCTTCAACAGCCAAACTCCAGGTATGTAAAAGTGGCTTTAGGTCGGCATTTGCATCAAAGTAACTGCTTGTTTTCCAGAAAAAAAAGTTTGAGCCAAAGAGACCAACCGCCTGTAGGCTGTGCGCAAACGCGTTCAAATGGGCTGGCGTCATGGTCCGCCACGCAACCAAGGCGCTGACGACCAGCACAAAAAAGAGCGCCGGCAATATACGTCTTGCGCGCCGCTCATAAAACCTCAAGATACTGAACTTTTGAGACTGGACCTCACCCCAAACGATGGCGGTAATGAGGTACCCACTGATCACAAAAAAAACGTCCACCCCGGCATAACCGCCTGTGACGCCCAAGCCGGCATGGAACATCAGCACGGGCAAAACAGCCCAGGCTCGCAGCCCGTCAATTTCAGCACGATACTTCACTGTACCCCCTAAAGGTATCTTATTTGGGAAAGAAGGCGGTATTTAACCTCGCCGTCAACGGTCGCTCAAAGTAAACATAAATCGCATGCGCCACAGGTATCGCGATGACGACAGACAACCAAATGTCCCCCCAAGGGCTCAAAGACGGCAACACGCGGTGCAAGATCAACAAAAATAACGTCGAGTAGAACGTATGGAAAAGATAAAGCGTGTAAGAACTATCGCCCAGTTTGACCAAGGGCCGCAACACAGCTGGCAGGCGGACGTCATAGGCCAGCAACATCGTGCCGCCCAACAAGAGCGCGACGGGCTGCGCGATAAACGGAGCCAGCGAATCGGGGTAGAACAGATTCAACACCAAGAGGGCATACATCGATGCCGAGACTGCGTAACGCAGCTGCTTTGGGTAACGTTTTGAGCAGACTGCAGCACCGGCCACCATTCCAAGCACAAAGTACAAATTGAACGGATGCGTGGCCACGACCATGGACGCATTTTTCGGCGCCCATCCAAAGCCAGTGAAACAAACAACCACGATGAACGCCGAAACAGCCACCCAAGGGCGCAGACCAAGCACAAGCGCGGCGGCGAAAACGAGATAAAAATACATCTCGTGTATCAATGTCCAACCCACACCAAGAATTGGCTGCACGGCACCCGCATCATTGAACATGGGAACAAAGAAATAAGATGCGAGCACTCTGACAAAATCAAAGCCATTGCTCAAGACAAGTTGCGGCAACACGATTGCAATTAACACCTTTAGGGTGGTTGCAACCCAATATGCGGGCACCACCCTGATCAAACGTCGAAGCATGAAATCTTTCGCGCCAGCGCCATTGAGAGGTATGCGTCGGGTAGAGACCACCATGACCAAGCCGCTGATCATGAAAAAGAGCGCGACTCCTGCGGGACCGAGGGTTGAAACCCGGAAGAGCGGATCTATGCGCTCAAAATAATAGTAGGTGTGGTGAGCATATAAAACCAGCGCAGCCGCCATAAATCTCATTAACTGCGTGAGTTCGCTTCGGTTATTCATAATAAAATCAGTCGATCAATGCCGGAAGCATTTTTGGCACCCACTCGTGAGATTTAGGCAAATAAATACCAAATTCACCCAAATAAATCGGACGCCCAAACTTGGCGCCCCAATCCTTGGCAATGTCAAGTCCCTCAGTGATCTGTGAGCGCTGCTTCGCATCACAAGAAGTCACGACACGCGGAAGGTCCAAGGGTATCCAGTTTGCACCTTGATGCGTAAACCTGAATGGGTCGTACGTATGAACCGTCAAAATCACGTTGGGATCGGGTGGTAGCTTCAGCTTTGGCAGAGCCTTGAGGTAATTTCCTTCTGCAGGCCCAACCACCACAACCCGGGTTGGGTTTTTCTCGCGCACCACCGCCAACAGCTTGGGAATGGTGGCATTCCACACATCGTGGGTAATGCGGCCGCTGGGCTCATTCAACAGCTTAAAAAGCAGCTTGTCGGGGTAATATTTGAAATGATCGCTCAGTTCCCGCCAGATGTTGATGAACCGCGCGTCAACCACTGCATCGTTCACCCTGAATTCGTTCGGGTTTAAGTTTTCACCCATGAGTTGCTGATATTGGTGGACATCAAGAACAACATACATTCCCTTGGCCAGGAAAAGGTCAACCGCAGACGTCACACGTTTCAAGAAAAACGGGTCAATCAAGGCATCGGCGTCGAGGCTGGCATGGTTGCTCCACCGAACTGGAATGCGAACGTTTTGGAACTTTCCTGCAACAAGGTCTGCGTAAGCCGGATCGAGCCGGGCCCCCCAGTCTCCTTCCCTTGGCGCATCCAGCATCCCCCCCATGTTGATGCCCTTCGCAAGCCCCGTTGCAATGTCGCACGTGCGTTGTGAAACCTGCTTACATTGAGGTTGGGCTGCCGTCTCGGCGGCGGCGTTGGCTGTCAAGGGCACTGCAATGAGGCACGCTGCTACAGCGACAACGCCAGAAAATGACCATTTTCGTCGTTTTTCTTGGAAACCAAGCATATGCATGCAGTCGCCTCAGTTGGATCGAAGAAGGGACTCAGTGTAGCGGCATGTATGATGACTGACACAGCTCTACGGGGCGCTTGAGGCGTCAATTGAGATCATGTTTGGTTTGTTTGAGCCCTTGCTGATCGCCTCGGTGATCGCGTTCACCTTGCTCGGCTTCCTGGTGCTGGGCGGCATTTTGCATTTCAGCTCTCGTAACCCAGACGGGTGGCTGCACATTGGGGTGGTGGGCATGCTTTCCGTAGGCGCCGTCGGCGTCGCGACCTCAGGGCGCAGTCTGACATCGACTGATATGAGCCTTGACGCCGGCAGCTCGGCGGCGTTCAGGCTGCTGATTGGGCCCACGTCCATCCTAGTGGTGATGCTTGCTGCTGAGCGCATCGCGTCCGCCGCGATCAGCATCAGTCAGGGATATAAAAAGGTCACTCCACCTGGAATTCTGTTTGCGTACATCGTCTATTGGTTGGGGAACTATGCTGCTCCCGGTTTTTTTGGCGAACACCCCGCTGTCACCCAAAGTGGCATTTACAACCTGATAATTGGTATTGCTTTCATATTTTTAAGTGAGCGCGCAGGCAACAGCGCGGTGGTAGTAGCCAAAAATACCATTATTGCCATTGTTCTGGCATCGCTTTTTTTCGCGGTCACTGAACCTAACCTCGTTTTAGATACCGACTATACTCAGGGTTTTATCCCTAATCTCCCTCGCTTCGCTGGGCTTGCGCCACATGCAATCTCGTTTGGCTTCATGATTCAAATTGGGATGATTTGCCTGTATGCAAAACCCTTTAAAGCCCTAACGACTAATTGGATCGCGTGGATTTTTTTGGCCAGCGCACTTTTCATGACGCAGGCTAAAAGCGTCTGGATCTCCCTAGCAATTTCCATTTTGTACATTGCTTTCACCGAATACCGAGTGGCACTGAAGGCCAGGCTGATGGACCCAACCCGTCCAACTGCTGTGATTGCCATGCTGTTCGTCGCATTGTTTGGGGTGTTGACTGTTAGCCTTTTGCTGATATTCATCGATGTACAAGGGGGGGTCGATCGCTTTTTGGCCAGCAGCGAGGGCGCGCAGCTTTCTTCGTTGACGGGTCGAGACCAGATATGGGAAGCCGCCCTGAACGAATGGCGTCGCTACCCCATCTTCGGTTACGGGTTGCCGGCTTTTGACGAAGTTCATCGCATCTTGATCGGCATCAGCTCGGCCACACATGGGCACAACCAAATTTTCGACACCTTGGCGCGCAGCGGCTTGGTCGGGCTGTGTTCACTGCTGTTCTATGTCGGCGTTTTGCTTTATTGGACGAGCCGGTACAACGCACAAACCAACGGCGTAGGCGCGCTGTTCCTCATTGCCATTTTTGGCAAGAGCATCAGCGAAGTCCCGTTTATAACCACTGGCTATGGCGTCGACTCCCTTGCCCAATGGTTGCTGATTGCCCTCATTTGTGGCGCCCACCGGCAATTGGCAAACAGAACGCAGCCACTATTGCCTAGTGCCGCCCCCACGCCCCAAGGCCAAGCAACATGACTTTTTTTGAAGACCTCCGTGTCGCCCGCGAGGGCGTTTTGTCTCTGGGTTTCTGGGCATTGCAGGTTTATCGGCTCGGTCACCTGCGTTACCGCTTCACCACACCGCTGGTTCGCTACCCGCTGGGCGCCCTGCATCTTATATTGGCAAAGTTTGCTGAGATGTTTTGTGGCGTGACCATTGGCGTGTCTGCCAAGATCGGCAAGCGAATGGTCATTGAGCATTCAGGGGCCATCGTAGTGCATGGTTGCGCCGTGATCGGTGACGACTGCATCATTCGCCAGGGCGTGACCATCGGTAACCGCTATTTGAACGACCCCTTGGGCGCGCCCGTGATTGGTCACCGCGTGAACATCGGCGCGGGGGCCAAGATTTTGGGCCGTGTGCAAATAGGAGACGACGCCGAAATTGGCGCCAACGCCGTGGTCATCCAAGATGTGCCCCCCGGGGCTGCGGCCGTTGGCGTGCCTGCACGAATCTTGCTGAAATAGACGACCAGCGGGACGCGCGAAGTCATTACTCGCCCCGGCACTGTGTAGGCGCACAAACAGTCAAGCAACTAACCGCCACCCGACAACACCGCAAAACGAAGGAATTGGCTCATCGCGCTGACGCCTGCCGGTTGGCAAGCAACAACTTGGCAACCCTGGTGATGAACAAGGGGTTGCCCACCACATAGCGTTGAAAAAGGCGCTTGGGCTCAAGGCACAAGCGATACAGCCATTCAAAGCCTGCTTTGCGCACCAGCACAGGTGCACGCGAGACCTTGCCGCTGATGAAATCAATGATGGCACCACCGCAAACCACGGTGCACGGACCAATCTGCGCTTTGCGCAGCAAAGCCGACACCGCTTCTTGTTTGGGCATGCCCATGCCCAGCACGATCAGCGCGGGTTGCAGTTGCTCAGCCAACATCACGTAGGCGTGAGATGGCTGAAAGCCATCCAGGGTGACCACAGGGCAAAGGTGCCCCTTGGCGTGCAGCACTTGATTGGCATCGTCAAGGGCCTCTTGAACCGTGCCAAACAGCGCCACGTTGGCGTCGGTGTACTGCTGCAAAAGGCGCGGAATCAGGTCGGTGCCGTTCATGTTCAGGCCGGGCTCGCGGCCCAAGGCGCGCATCAACAGTGCCAGGCCAACGCCGTCGCGCAACAACACATCGGCTGACATGAGCGATTGGTAGAACGCAGGCGAGTCAACCACCAGGTTCATGGCGTGCGCGTTCACAAACGCAATGGTCAAAGGCTTTTCGGTGGCCTTGGCGCGGGCCAGCAGGGCGCGCACATCGTCGCCGCTGCTGTGCACCGAGAGCTTGTCCACAATGGCCAGCCAACGCGCGCGCCAGTCGGCTTCCGACGATCGTGAGGCGGGCACGGCATTGCCTTCGGAGCAGGAGTGATCAGGCATCGTTCAAGATGGCGCCCACCATGGACACACCCATGTCTTTGAGCGAGCGGGCGTATTTCATGGCTTTGGGCAAAACGCTCTGGTTCTTACGGGTCACGAGCATGGCCGCCCCGGTGCGAGAGGCAATGATCTCTGCGTCAGAGCAGAAATCGCCCGCAGGGGTGTCGACCAGCACGACATCGAAATTGCCAACAGCATGCAACAAAGCGCGCGAAAAACTGGGGCGGCCCAGCAACTCACCCGGGTTAGGGGGGAGCGGACCGGCGGGCAAAACGAACAGGTCGGGCAAGCCATGAACCGACTCGATGGCCGTGGCCACCGACACGCGCTCTGACAGGACGCCCGACAAGCCTGGGCTGCGCCCAAGGCGGAAGATGTTTTGCTGCGTGGGGTTGCGCAAGTCAGCATCGATCAGCAAGGTTTTCATGCCCTGCTGCGCGAAGGCCACAGCTAGGTTGGCGGCCAAAAAGCTTTTGCCCTCGCCGCGCTGTGGGCTGACGATGGCCAGCGCCTTGCGCAAGGGGTCTGCCCCAAACCAACGCAGCCCCAGCTGGGCGCGCACGGCCCGCAGGTTTTCACCCACCGCGCTGAAGGGCTTGTAGGCCACCACCAGATCAGTGCTGAGAAACGATTCTTCGGTGCTGAGGTACGAATAGTCGTATTGCTTGGCCAGCGCAAACAAGATGTCGTCTTTGGTGAGCAGGCTCAAAGCCATTGCCGCTTCACCAAAGGGCGTGTTTTCTTGCTTTTGGCGCTGAATGATCAGCTCGACCTGCTCGGCCGTGAGCTTGCCACTGTCGACCAGGATGTCGCCAATGGATCGGGCGCGTTCGGTGACTTCACCGCGGGCAACGTGAACAACAGGCACTTGGTTCATTTGGCAGCTCCCAGCAGCTTGACGTTGATGAGCTTGCTGGCCGAGCCAACTTGGCCCAGCAATGGCATGTCAAGCACATCAATCAACTCTTGGGTTGAGCGCACGCGTCGGTTGAACAGCTCCAGGATGAAGGCGATGCCCACGCCCAGCACAGTGCCCAAGAACACCGACAGCAGGATGTTGACAAAGACCTTCGGCTTGGAAGCACTGGGGGGCGGCGTGGCCGTGTTGAGCACCGAAATGTTGGCCTGGTTGACTTGGCTTTCAATGGTGGTTTGATCAGCACGGGCCAGCAGTTGGTCGTAAGCACGCTGTGACGAGTCTAGGTTGCGCTTGAGCACATTGAGCTGGTCACGCTGCTGATTGAGCTGCAACACGCGAGACTTTTGCGCGGCCAAGGCAGCTTGCAGCTGACCTTCGCGCTGGCGGTTGATGTCGTCGCTGGTGTTGATCGATGCGCCAATTTTGCGAATCTCAGCGTCAAGCTTGCCGCGCAACGTGGCCAGCTCGGCCTCCTGGCTGCGCGTCAAGGGGTGGGCGGAGCCCAGGTTGATGCTGGACTCGTTGATCTTGCCCTCCAGACGGGCAATGTCAGCCTTGAGCTGGTTGACCAACTGGCTCTGCATGACTTCGGCAACCGTGTCTGTGCGGGCGCTGTTGCGCTTGCTGCGGCTGTCGGTGGCGATGCCCTGCAATACAGTCAACTGGGCCGATGTTTCGTTCAGCTTGGCGCTTTCAAAGTCCAGCCGATCATCAAGGGCGGTGATGCCGCTGGCTTTTTGGTAGTCAGACAGGGCACGCTGCGCCGTTTCAAGCCGATCAAGGGCGACCTTGCCTTGTTGTTCAAAGAAGGAGGCGTATTGACGGGCAGGACCTACACGCAGCCCCAGGCTCACGTTGATGTAAGCCTGCGCAAACGCGTTGGCAACGGCCGCGGCGTATTCGGGCGTGTTGCCACTGAAGGTGATGTTGACCACGCTGCTTTCGCGTGAGGGCAACACTTCGAGCTTGGTTTGCAGGGAGCTGGCCAACCAGTCAGAGAGCACGCCTTTGCTGCCAGTGCTGTCACGCCACATGGTGATCACGTCGGGGTTTTGGTCGAGCTTGAGCAGCGAGACCACCTCTTTGGCCACCCTGAGACTGCGAATGATGTCCATTTGCGTGGCCATCACGCCCGTGGAGACCAGCTGAGGCGAGGTCAGCCCGGTCAATAGATCGGGTGACTTGACATCAACCACCACCGAAGCGGTGGCGCTGTAAGTCTTGGGCAGCACCAAAGTCACGCCCGTGATGGCGCTCACCGTCAGGGCGAACACCCCAACAATGACCAGCCAACGGGCCCGCAGGATCAGCAAAATTTGTTGGAATGTCATGTGTTTTATGTGGATTCAAGCGCTGCTAGGCAACGCGGATCACAGTCTATGCCTGCTCATTGAAACAAATCAAATCAGCCACTGCGGTATCTGAAAGTATGGTGTGCCAATCGCACTTGACTTGATCCTGTAAAAATAGCGACGATCCACAGCCTGTATCTTCAAAAATCGAATTTGAGCACGTCGAAGCACGGATGATGCCAAGCGAATGAGTCACTCACATTGTTGATCAGATTGCATTCTGTATCAGTAGTTCCCCTAAATGCGATCAAACCGGGCGGCCCACCGTCAACGCATCAAATTCACCATGTTTGAGCAACACCTGAACCACCTGCGCACGCAACGCCGTTTGGCCGAGCGCACGCTGGAGCTGTACACGCACGCGTTCAAGCGCCTTGAGGGCTTTATCGGCACAGAAGGGCTGGCACTGGAGGCCGAGTTGCTGCAGCGCGTCACGCCCACGCAGGTTCGTTCGTGGGTGGCACGCTTGCATTCGCAAGGTTTGGGCCCGCGCAGCCTGGCCATCACGCTGGCGGCGTGGCGCGGTTTGTTCAAGCACATGGTGCGCGAGGGGCTCATGAGCCTGAACCCGGCCGATGGCATCAAGCCCCCGAAGGCGGCCAAGCCGCTGCCCAAGGCCTTGTCGGTTGACCACGCCGTGGCACTGGCCAGCAGCCCTTTGCAGGCCGATGCGGTGGCAGCCGGTTCGAGTGCAGCCCAAACGCGGCGCGACCGCGAGGCCCCCTGGCTGCACGCGCGCGACCACGCCATGATCGAGCTGCTCTACAGCAGCGGTTTGCGCAGCGCCGAGTTGCTGAGCCTTGACGTGGCCAGCAGTGCCACTGCATCAGGCTGGGTGGACCTGGCCGGCGCCGAAGCGCACGTGTTGGGCAAAGGCAGCAAGCGGCGCATGGTGCCGGTGGGTAGCCAGGCCATGAGGGCCTTGCGGCAGTGGCTGGAGGTGCGCGCCAGCCTGGTGGCACCGCAAACCGAGGCCTTGTTCATCAGCCGGCTGGGCACCCGCCTGACGGCCATGCAGTTGCGCAACCGGCTGCAGCAGTTGGCACAGCAGGCGGGGTTGCCGGGCAAGGTGCACCCGCACATGCTGCGGCACAGCTTTGCGAGCCACTTGCTGCAGTCCAGCGGCGACCTGCGGGCGGTGCAAGAGCTGCTGGGCCACGCCAACATCAGCACCACCCAGGTCTACACGAAACTCGATTTTCAACACCTGGCCAAGGTGTATGACGCCGCGCACCCGCGGGCCAAGCGCAAGCCTCAGTAGCTGGCTTGAGCCGACTGGTAGGGCATGGCCTGGTCTTTCGCGGCCAGCAGTGGGGTCATGCCGTTGAGGGGCCAGTCAATGCCAAGGGCGGGGTCGTTCCACGCAATGCCGCGTTCGTGGTCTTTGGCGTAGACGTCGGTGGTTTTGTACAAAAAGTGGGTGTCGTCTTCCAGCGCCAAAAAACCGTGGGCGAAGCCTTCGGGCACCCACAACTGGCGTTTGTTGGCCGCACTCAACTCAACGCCCACCCATTGCTGGAAGGTGGGCGAGCCGCGGCGGATGTCGACCGCCACATCAAACACCGAACCTTTGACCACGCGAACCAGCTTGCCTTGGGCGCGTGGCGCGGTTTGGAAGTGCATGCCGCGCAGCACGCCGCGTTGGCTGCACGAGTGGTTGTCTTGCACGAAGGCGCGCGGGGCGGGCAGGCCGAGTTGGGCCAATTCGGCATGGAGACGGGCTTCGTTGAAGCTTTCCATGAACCAGCCGCGGTCGTCACCGAACACGGCGGGCTCGATCATGACGAGGTCGGGGATGGCGGTTTGCGTGAGCTTCATGGGAGGGGTCAATAAATCTTTTCGTTGAGGACCTTGAGCAGGTACTGGCCGTAGCCGTTCTTCAACATGGGTTGGGCCAGCTTGTGGAGTTGCTCGGCACCGATCCAACCCGAACGGTAGGCCACTTCTTCCAGGCAAGCCACTTTCAGGCCTTGGCGTTTTTCCAGGGTGGCGATGAACTGGCTGGCCTCGAGCAGGCTGTCGTGCGTGCCAGTGTCGAGCCAGGCGTAGCCGCGGCCCATGATTTCGACGTTGAGCTGGCCTTGGGCGAGGTAGTGAGCGTTCACATCGGTGATCTCAAGCTCGCCGCGGGGGCTGGGCTGGATGCTGGCCGCGATGTCGCACACCTGCTTGTCGTAAAAGTACAAACCGGTGACGGCGTAGTTGCTCTTGGGTGCCTTGGGCTTTTCTTCGATGCTGAGGGCGCGGTGGTCTCGATCGAACTCGACAACGCCATAGCGCTCAGGATCGGTCACGTGATAGGCAAACACGCTGGCGCCATCGGTGCGGGCCGTAGCGCTGTTGAGCAGACCCTGCAGCGCATGCCCGTAGTAGATGTTGTCGCCCAACACCAGGGCGCTGGGCGAGTTGCCCACGAAGTCTTTGCCCAAGATGAAGGCCTGCGCCAGGCCATCGGGGCTGGGCTGCACGCAGTAGCTCAGGTTGATGCCCCACTGGCTACCGTCGCCCAGCAGCGCCTGGAAGCGGGGCGTGTCTTGCGGGGTGCTGATGACCAGGATGTCGCGGATGCCGGCCAGCATGAGGGTGCTGAGCGGGTAATAGATCATGGGCTTGTCGTACACCGGCAGCAGCTGTTTGCTGATGGCCAGGGTGGCTGGGTGCAGACGGGTGCCGGATCCACCGGCCAAGATGATGCCTTTGCGGGCGGGGGTGGTGCTCATGGTGCTCAGGCTCCCAGGTATTCGGTGAGCAGGCGCTCGGCGCCCTGTTGCCAATGCGGCAGGGTCAAACCAAAGGCTTGCTGGATTTTGGTGGTGTTCAGGCGCGAATTGAGCGGCCGCGCGGCCGGTGTGGGGTAGCCGCTGGTGGCAATGGCTTGAATGCCCTCGGGCGCCACCTTGATGGGCTGGCCATTGACGCCGCCATGCTGGCGCGCCCATTCGATGACGAAACGGGCGTAGTCAAACCAGCTGGTTTGGCCGCCGGCCACGAGGTGGTAGAGGCCCAGCAGCTCGTTGCGGCGCGAGTTCACATCGCCCACACTGCGGATGGCGTGCGCGGTGACGTCGGCCAGCAGGTCGGCCCCGGTGGGCGCGCCGATCTGGTCATTGATGACTTTGAGCTGGTCGCGCTCGGTGGCCAGGCGCAGCATGGTTTTGGCGAAGTTGCCCCCGCGTGCGGCATACACCCAGCTGGTGCGCAGAATCAGGTGGCGGCAGCCGCTGGCCTGGATGAGCTGCTCGCCCTCTAACTTGGTGCGGCCGTAGACGCTCAAAGGGGCGGTGGCCGCGGCCTCGTCTCGGGCCTCGGTGCCGCTGCCGTCGAACACGTAGTCGGTGCTGTAGTGCACCAGCAAGGCGCCCAGCTGGGCGGCTTCTTGCGCGATGCGGCCGGGCGTGGTGGCGTTGATGGTGCGCACCAGCTCGGGCTCACTTTCGGCCTTGTCCACAGCCGTGTGGGCGGCGGCGCTGACGATGACGTCAGGGCGCACGGCGCGCACCAGGGCGGCCACCACGTCGGGGTTGGTGAAGTCGGCCTTCAGCTCGGGCGCCTGGGCGGGGCCGGGGGTGTTGAAGTCGAGGCCGGTGACGGTGCCCAGGGGGCGCAGGGCGCGTTGCAGCTCCCAGCCGACCTGGCCGTCCTGGCCGAGCAAAAGGATGTTCATGGCGCCCAGGGGTTGATGAGTTGGAGGTCGGGAATGAGCTCGAAATCCCGGGTGTTGCGCGTGACCAAGGGCAGCTGGTGTTGGACCGCCGTGGCCGCGATCTGAGCGTCTTCAGTAGAGATGGGGCGCCCTTGCGCGGTGCGCCGGGCCACGATGAGGGCGTAGTTTTGCGCAGCGCCCTGGTCGAAGGGCAGGACATGGTCTTTGAAATCCGTCTCGAACATGGCTTGCGACGCCTCGTTCAGTGCCGCCTTGCGTTGCCCCTCTGGCAGGAGCTGGATGCCCAGCAGGATTTCGGCCTGGGTCACGGCGCTGATGAAGTGGGCAACCTGGGCTTGCGTCTGCCCGGCGAACCAGTCGAGCACGGCCGGTGCGGGGCTGGGCCGCATCAGTTCTGACAGCACGTTGGTGTCCAGGAGCATGGGGGGCCGGCCTCAGTCCAGTTCAGGCGCAGACCGCGACGCCCGCCGTGCCGGGATCGGCAACGCGTCCACCGCGCCGTGCTGTTGGTAGACGGCCGCGAACCGGTTGTGGATGCGCTGTGCCAGTGGCATGGCATCGGCACCCGCGCCGAGGATCTGGCGCAGGATGCCCCGGACCTCTTCCTCCATGGAATGGCCGTGCAGGGCGGCGCGCAGACGCAAACGCGTCTTGAGTTCATCGTCCAGGTTGCGGATGGTGATGCTGGCCATGGCAGAAGATCAGGGCAAGAGCTTGCAATGACATCATTGTATGCATTGAAATCAATGATTGCAATGATTTCAACGCTTGGGCTTGGGCGTCAGCCCTGCCGGTCGCTGTAGTTGCGGGCGATCCAGTCGCGGTAGGCGCCCGAGCGCACGGTGTCGATCCAGTCGGTGTGGCTCAGGTACCAGCTCACCGTCTTGTTGATGCCGGACTCGAAGGTTTCGGCCGGCGCCCAGCCGATGTCGCGCTGGATCTTGGCCGGGTCGATGGCGTAGCGGCGGTCGTGGCCGGGGCGGTCGGTCACATACGTGATCAGCGATTCGTACCTGGAGCCGTCGGCGCGGGGGCGCAGTTCATCGAGCTTGCGGCAGATGGTGGTCACCACGTCGATGTTCTTGATCTCGTTGATGCCGCCCACGTTGTAGGTCTCGCCCAGCGTGCCCTTTTGCAGCACCTGGCAGATGGCTTCGCAGTGGTCGCGCACGAAGAGCCAGTCGCGGATGTTCAGGCCGTCGCCATAGACGGGCAAAGGCTTGCCGTCCAGCGCATTCAGGATCATCAGCGGGATGAGCTTCTCGGGGAAGTGGTAGGGCCCGTAGTTGTTGCTGCAGTTGGTGGTCAGCGTGGGGAAGCCGTAGGTGTGGTGGTAGGCGCGCACCAGGTGGTCGCTGCCGGCCTT
>CANCFV010000084.1 GCA_947377275.1 Burkholderiales bacterium
CGCAAAGTTGTTCTTTAACTCCGTAGTTGTAGGTCTCTTGGAGATCCTGTACTTCAACGGGCTCAATGACAAATTCTACAAGCTCGCGGAATTTCTCGGCAATGTACGTGTCTCGATCTGGCGCCCAAGAGCATGGGGTATTGCTACCCCGAGCAATTGAGGCATTGAGTACTTCGATGGCGCGAGCTTTGTTCATGAGGCCTAACGCCCAGGTTAACCGGCAAAAATGCGGAGCATTTTTGTCCGTGTTGAACCTACAGTTAGGCTGGTGCGCGTAGGCAAAGTAGGTGGCACGACCTTGGCCTGAAAGCTTGTGCAGACGTTTGACAGTTGCATGACCTCGACCTCAGTTTGAATTGCGAGCTGTTTGACAGTTTATGCCAGTGTAGCTAAGCATGAGGGTGCCAGGAAGCCAGTGGCGCACCGCTCGCCCTTCGAGCCGACGACTAGCAAAAGCCACTAGTGAGATTTATTGCTGACATTGACATGAACCGGTACGAGAGCAGTCACCTCTATGGCCCTGCCACTGCGTTGGAAAGGCTTGAACGCGGTTGACCAGGCGAGTTCAAAGGCGGCATCGTCGATACCCTCATGACCGCTAGATTGATATAGAAAGACGTACTTCGCACGACCATCTGCGCCGAGATGTACTTTGAGGACCGCAGAGCCTTGTGGTCTTCCTTCGCTGCGCTCGTACTTGACTTTAAGCACGAGAGGACCGTCAGGTCGAATCGCCTCTAATGGCGCCTCTTCCGCCGGCCATTGGTGGGTCAGGCTGGAGCAGGAGCAGAGGAGGGATATGAAGAGGCTTACCCAGACTTTTCTCATAATTGTGCGGTGCAACCAAAAAGCCTAACTGTAATTTCGACCTCAAAAGGACATTTCCTGCGATCCATCGCGGGGGCCTCTTTGAGTCCTAACCTGTCCTGACAAGTTCGGCATCACGCCATTGTCGTCCGTAAGAGGGATGTTCACGCCCCTTGGTTTGCATGGATACTGTATGAAAGCACAGTCTTGTGTTGCCAGGTTCTCCATCATTGGTTCGGCCTCATGCAGTCAGCCCCTCCGCTACCCTCTGGCCCGCGCCTGCTTGACCAGGTTCGTGAGCGCCTTCGTTATTTGCGGTACAGCATACGTACTGAAGAAGCCTACGTCTATTGGACCAAGGCCTTCGTGCGATTTTGCGGCATGAAGCATCCTCGCGAGTTGGGTTTGTCTGAGATCGAGCGCTTCCTCGTCCATTTGGCCAATGAGCGTGACGTTGCCGCCTCGACACACAAGCAGGCACTTGCAGCGTTGGTGTTTTTGTACAAGCAGGTGCTGGGCATGGACGTACCCTGGCTTAACGAAATCGGGCGCCCCAAGCCCCAGCGTCGTTTGCCGGTGGTTCTTTCTCAATTAGAGGTCGGCCGTGTGCTGGGCGCATTGGAGCCTCGCTATGCTTTGGTGGGTCAATTGCTTTACGGCACAGGCATGCGCTTGATGGAGGGCTTGCGGCTGCGCGTCAAAGACATCGATTTCGACCACCAAACCATCATGGTCCGCGAAGGCAAGGGTGGCAAAGACCGCGCCGTGATGCTCCCTGAACGGCTGCTTCAGCCCTTGCGCGAACAATTGAAGCGTGGGCACCTGCTTTGGCAACACGACCACGATGCCCAGCGTGCAGGTGTGTATGTTCCAAACGCGTTAGAGCTGAAGTATCCGAAGGTCGGCCAAACCTGGGGATGGTATTGGGCCTTTCCTGCCGCCGACACATCGGTTGATCCGCGAGACGGGGTTTGCCGACGCCACCACGTGCAAGACCAGAGCTTCCAACGCGCGTTCAAAAAGGCTTTGAAGGTGGCGGCCATCGATAAACCTGCCACTCCCCACACCCTGCGCCATTCGTTCGCCACCCATTTGTTGCAGGCCAGGTATGACATCCGAACGGTCCAAGAACTGCTGGGGCACAGTGACGTCAGCACCACCATGATTTACACGCACGTGCTCAAGGTCGGTGGCAATGGCGTGCAGAGCCCGCTCGACGCCTTGTGATCGACGTCCTCGGCCCCAGTTACGTCAAACGCGCGTGCAGCGTGTCGGCGAGTCCGGCGACTGCAGCGTTGAACACAGGTGGCTGCACTTGCTCGGTTGCGACGCAAGCCACGCAGCCCCTTAACGGAGAGTTCATGCTGTCTACAAAATGGATTTGGCGCGCTGGTCGACAACTGGGTGCCGCAGCCTTGCTCGTGGCGCTTTCTGGTGCCTTGGGTTTGCCGCCCAGCGCCACATCTTTGGGGCAAGCCCAAGCCGCGACGCTCGATGGGCAGGCCTTCGACAACACCACCGTGGTGTCTGACCGCACGCTGCGCCTCAACGGCCTGGGCCTGCGCGGCGTGGCATGGATCAAAGCCTTTGTGGCGGGCTTGTACTTGGCTGCGCCCAGCAAAGACTCGGCACAGATCCTGACCATGCCTGGCCCCAAACGTTTGCGCTTGAAAATCATGCTGCAAGCTCCCAGCCACGAGCTGACCAAGTCACTGACAGGGCGCATTGAAGACCATGAAAGCGAGGCGGTGAGGGCGCAGTTGGCCGATCGATTGAGTCGCCTGGCTGGCCTGATCGATGGCATTGGTGACCTCCACCCCGGTGATGCGTTGGACCTTGACTATTTGCCAGACCAGGGCATCAGCTTGCGGCTGAACGAGCGTGTCATTGGTGCGCCGGTCGCAGGCGATGACCTCTACCGCGCCGTGCTCAAGATCTTTGTGGGCGAGCACCCTGTCGACAAGCGCATGAAAGAGGGCTTGCTGCGTGGCGGTGTCTGAGTCACTCGACCCGCACCTGGACCTCTTCCTCGACGCCTTGTGGTTGGAGGATGGGCTCAGTGGCAACACCCTGTCTGCCTACCGGCGAGACCTGCAGGCTTTGGCGGCGTGGATGAAGGTCGAAGCCTCGGTCCGCAGCCTGGTGCAAGCGTCAGAGCTTGACCTGCTCAGTTACGTCACGGCGCGCCATGCGCAGACCAAGCCAGCCACTGCAGGTCGTCGCTTGAGCGTGTTCAAACGGTTTTACCGCTGGGCCATCCGCGAGCGCCTGTGTCAGCAGGACCCCACTGTGCGCATGGACGCGCCCAAGCCCGCCATGCGCATGCCGGGCACCTTGACGGAGGCCCAGGTTGAGGCGCTGCTCGCCGCGCCAGACACCGACGAGCCTCTGGGTTTGCGAGACCGCGCCATGCTCGAAATCCTTTATGCCAGTGGGCTTCGGGTCAGCGAGCTGGTGGGCCTGCAACTGGCCCATGTGGGGTTGAACGAGGGCGTGGTGCGGATCATGGGCAAGGGCAGCAAAGAGCGCTTGGTGCCTTTTGGTGCCGAGGCTGGCGAATGGTTGAGGCGTTACATGCTGGAGGGGCGCCCGCAGATCCTGCATGGCCAGTTGAGCGACGCCATGTTCGTCACCTCGCGCGGCGCAGCCATGACCCGCCAGATGTTCTGGAAGCTCATCAAGAAGCACGCACTGATGGCAGGGATCTACCAGCACCTCTCGCCGCACACCTTGCGGCATGCCTTTGCCACGCATTTGCTGAATCACGGGGCCGACCTGCGCGTGGTGCAGATGCTGTTGGGCCATGCTGACATTTCCACCACGCAGGTCTACACCCATGTGGCCCGCGAACGCCTGCGCGCCTTGCACGCGCAGCACCACCCCCGCGGGTGATCGAGCGTTCAACTCACTCGTCGCCCAGCAAAAAGGCCATCTCGGCTTCGGTGAAGCCCGCTGCGCGGCGGGCCGCTTCGTTGAACGGTGGCCTCAGTCGAGGTGCTTTGTACTGCGTCACCAGACGTGGGTAGAGCGCCACGGCGTCTTCCCCTCGCGCCTCGCACAGGTGGTGAAACCAGCGGTTGCCAATGGCCACATGGCCCACTTCGTCCCGCAAGATGATGTCGAGGATGTCGATGGCACGCAGATCGCCCACCTTGCGCAGCTTGGCCTGGATCAGCGGGGTGGCGTCCAGGCCGCGGGCTTCCAGCGTGCGGGGGACCAAGGCCATGCGCGCCAGCGGGTCCTCACGGGTTTCATGGCACATGCGCCACAGCCCGTCGTGGGCATCGAAGTCGCCGTAGTCGTATCCCAGGCTCTGCACGTGCTCACGCAACAGCGAAAAGTGCAGGGCTTCCTCCGCCGCCACCCGCAGCCAGTCCAGGTAGTAGTCCGGCGGCATGCCGGCAAAGCGCCAGACGGCATCCAGCGCCAGGTTGATGGCGTTGAACTCGATGTGGCAGATGGCGTGCAGCAGCGCGGCGCGGCCCTCGGGCACGAAGGGCGATCGGGCAGGGACTGATTTGGTTTCAACCAGAGCCGGGCGGGCGGGGCGGCCAGGCATCTCGGCCTCTTGCTCGCGCGTCAAGGTGATCTGCTCGGCGCATGCACTTGCGCTCAACGGAGGCAGGCCCAAGGCCGCGTCGTAAAGGGCCCGGGCTTCAGAAGCTTTGGCAGTGGGGTCTGTGCTCAGCAGGATCCCCAGGGCTTGGTGTCGAAGGCGCATGGCGTCATTGTGCCGCGCCGCACGGCCAGAGCCGACGCTTCAGGCTCATTCGGCCCAGACCACCCAGCCCATGTGCGATGACACGAGGATCAGGATGCCGAAGGCGATGCGGTACCAGGCAAAGGGCTTGAAGTCGTGGCTGGACACGTACTTGATCAGCCAGCTCACGCACACCCATGCCGACAGAAAGGCGAACACCAGGCCCACACTGAACAGCGGCAGGTCATCAAGCGACAAAATCGCGCGCTCCTTGTACAGGCTGTAGACCCCGGCTCCGATCAGGGTAGGGATGCCCAAGAAGAAGCTGAAATCGGTCGCGGCTTTGCGTGACAGGCCCATGGCCATGCCGCCGATGATGGTGGCGCCGGAGCGGCTGGTGCCGGGCACCAAGGCCAGGCACTGGATGAAGCCCACCTTGACCGCATCCAGCAAGCTCAGGTCATCGACCGTGGGCACGCGCGCTTGCGCGCGCTTGGCTGCAAAGTGCTCGGCGATCAGGATGATGAAACCGCCCAAGATGAAGGTGGTGGCCACGACCTCTGGTGTGAACAGGTGAGCCTTGACCGCTTTGCCAAAAGCCAGGCCCGCCACCACGGCGGGCAGGAAGCCAGCGATCACATTCATGGCGAAACGCTGGGCTTTCGGGTCTGAGCCCAAGCCGGTCACTGTGTCTCGAACGCGTTGCCAGTAGACCAAGATGACGGCAAAGATGGCGCCGGTTTGGATGGCGATGTCAAACACCTTGGCTTTGTCGGCACCCGCCGAGCGCGCAAAGTCCAACAAGGAGCTGGCCAAGATCAAGTGGCCGGTGCTTGAAATCGGCAGGAACTCCGTCAGGCCTTCGACCACGCCCATCAAGGCGGCCTTCATAAACAAAACGATGTCCACGCTCAAACCCCTTTGCAGTTCACTCCGTGGCGCATCTTAGGCGAGCGTGCAGTCGCTGATTGACCCGCTCAGCCCCAAGGACAGGGGGGCTTGTCTACACTGCACCACATGTTTGATCCACTTCACGCTTCTTTACCTGCTGGGCCTGAGCAGGCTTCTTGGCCGCCTGCATCGGCCTGGCTCAACCGCTATGCGGCACTGAGCGAGCGCCTGAGCCAAAGTCTGTCGGTGCCATTGGGCGCGGGGCAGTTGGGTGCGCCTCTGCCCGAGCCGCGCTGGGTGGCTGTCAACGATGCCTTGGCCGCCGACATGGGCTGGAACCTGCCCGCCTGGCGCGAGGCTTGTCCACAAGGGCAGGGCAGTGCTTTGCATGTCCTGACGGGCAACGGCCTGTGGCCCGGCATGCAGCCCATGGCCACGGTGTACAGCGGTCACCAGTTCGGTCAATGGGCGGGGCAGTTGGGTGACGGGCGGGCTTTGCTGCTGGGCGAGGTCGACACCCCGATGGGGCCTCAAGAGGTGCAGCTCAAAGGTGCTGGGCCGACCCCATATTCGCGCCGCGGCGATGGCCGCGCGGTGCTGCGCTCGTCCATCCGCGAATACCTGTGCAGCGAGGCCATGCACGGGCTCGGCATCCCGACCACGCGGGCACTGGCCTTGACCGCATCGCCCCAAGGCGTGCGCCGCGAGATGATGGAAACCGCCGCCGTGGTGACGCGCGTGGCCCCCAGCTTCGTCCGCTTCGGTCACTTCGAGCACCTCGCGCACAGCGGCCGCCGTGGGCACCACGAAGCCTTGCGCGCCTTGGTCGATTTCGTGGTCGAGCACCACTACCCCGACCTGCAAGAGGCGCCCAACCGCGCCTTGGCTTTGCTGGGGGCGGTGGTTGAGCGCACGGCGGCCCTCATGGCCCATTGGCAAAGCGTCGGTTTTTGCCATGGTGTGATGAACACCGACAACATGTCCATCCTGGGTCTGACCATCGACTACGGGCCCTTCGGCTTCCTCGATGTCTTCGACCCCAACCACATCTGCAACCACTCTGACGACCGTGGTCGCTACGCCTGGGGCCGGCAACCCCAGGTGGCCTACTGGAACTTGCAGGCCCTGGCCCAAGCCCTTGTCCCCTTGGTGCCTGGCGTGGAAGACCAGCCTGAGCTGATCGTGGACGTGCTCAGCGCCTACGAGACCCACTTCCCGCAACACATGCGTACGCGCTGGCAAGCCAAGCTGGGGCTGCAATCTGACCTCGACGGCGATGGGCAATTGGCCATCGACTGGCTGCAATTGCTGGCCGCCGGCAAGGTGGACTTCACGATCGCCTTCCGCCGACTGGCCCGGTTTTGCAGCGCCGATGCGCCTGACGCGCCGGCCAACGCGCCCGTGCGAGACCTCTTCCTGGACCGCGCCGCCTTCGACGCCTGGGCGCAACGTTATGCCCAGAGCCTGCAGGCCGAAGGCAGCGTGGACACTGAACGTGCGCTGCGCATGGACCGCGTCAACCCGCTGTACGTGCTTCGCAACCACATGGCCGAGGCAGCGATTCGCCGCGCCCAGGCTGGCGACGACAGCGAAGTGCAGCGCTTGGCGCGTTTGTTGAAAAACCCTTTCGAGGCGCAAGCTGGCTGTGAGGCAGACGCGGACTTCCCGCCCGCCTGGGCCCAATCCATCGAGGTCTCCTGTTCATCATGAGCGACCACAAAGTCAAGAAGACCGACGCCGAGTGGCGCGAACAACTCGCCCCCATGGACTACCAGGTCACCCGCCAAGCGGCTACCGAGCGCGCTTTCACCGGGCGCTTTTGGGACCACACTGCCGACGGTCAATACCGGTGCATCTGCTGTGGTGAGACGCTGTTTGACTCGGGCGCCAAGTTCGATGCCGGTTGCGGCTGGCCCAGCTACACCGAGCCCGTTGAGCAAGCCCGCGTCGAGCGCATTGCCGACGACAGCCATGGCATGGTCCGTGTGGAAGTGCGCTGCCAAAACTGCGGCGCCCACCTGGGCCATGTCTTCGACGACGGCCCCCGGCCCACCGGCGAGCGCTTTTGCATCAACTCCGCCGCGCTAGACTTCACGCCACGCGAAACTTGAGCGTGCCTTTGCCGCCCCTTGAGGGCCGACCCCGATGAAGATCTTTTTCGACCTGCTGCCCATCATCCTGTTCTTCGCCAGCTTCAAATGGGCAGAAGGGCACAAGCACTTGGCCGCGCAGTGGATGACCCAGTACCTCGGCTTTGCCGTCTCTGGTGGCGTCGTGGGGCTGACCGAGGCGCCCGTGCTGCTGTCCACCGTGGTGGTCATTGCCGGCACCTTGCTGCAGGTGGTGCTGCTCAAAGCCCTGCGCAAACCCGTCGACAAGATGCTGTGGGCGGGCCTGGCGATCGTGGTGGTGCTTGGCGGCTTGACGCTTTGGTTCCACGATGAGACCTTCATCAAGTGGAAGCCCACCGTCATCTACTGGTTGATGGGCGGTGGCTTCTTCGTCACCGAAGTCATCTTGGGCCGCAAGATGCTGGCAAAGATGATGGGTGGTCAGGTGGAAGCACCCGATGCGGTCTGGCGCAAGCTGGGCTGGGCCTGGTTCTTGTTTTTTGCGGGCATGGGCGCGCTCAACCTGTACGTGGCCTTCAACTACCCGCTCGACACCTGGGTGAACTTCAAGATGTGGGGCAGCATGGGCTTGACCCTGGTCTTCACCTTGGCGCAGGGCGTGTACCTCAGCCGCCACATGCTGCCAGTCGAGGCGGCCAGCGACGAGGGCAAGCAAGCATGAGCGCCCCCGCATTCAACCCCGTGTCAGCGGCGCAAATGGAGGCCGTGCTGCGTGACAGCCTCTTGCCTGAGTCCATCGAGATCACCGATGACACGGCCGATCACATGGGCCATGCTGGCCACAACGGCGCGCCCTCGGGCACCCACTTCAGCATCCACATCCGGGCCGCCCGCTTCAACGGACTGTCACACGTTCAGCGGCATCGCCTTGTGTATGATGCTTTGCGCGATTTGATACCCCAAGGCATCCATGCTTTGGCCATCAAAGCCGAACCCGTCTGAGACAAACCACAGAAAGCTTGAACGCTCATCATGAAGACTTCTCGTATCGCCAAGGCTGCCGTGCTGGCCGCAACGCTGACCGTCGCAGCCACCTCGGTTTTCGCGCAGAACATCACCATCGTCAATGGCAAGGCCGTGCCCAAGGCCCGCGCTGAAGCCTTGATCGAGCAAGTGCTCAAGTCGCAGCAGCCCGGCCAGCCTCCCCAAGCCCGTACGCCTGAGCTGGAGCAAAAGGTCAAGGACGAAGTCGTGTTGCGCGAAATCTTCTTGCAAGAAGCCGAGCGTCGTGGCCTGCAAGCCACCGCCGACTACAAGACCCAGATGGAGTTCGCTCGCCAGTCCATCCTGATCCGCGCCTTGTTCCAGGACCAAGAGAAGAAGTCGGCTTCGAGCGACGAAGAAGCCAAAGCCGAGTACGACAAGATCAAGGCCGCCAACGGCGACAAGGAATACCGCGCTCGCCACATCCTGGTCGAGAAGGAAGAAGATGCCAAGGCTTTGATCGCCCAACTCAAGGCCGGCGCCAAGTTCGAAGACCTGGCCAAAAAGAATTCGAAGGACCCTGGCTCTGCTGAAAACGGTGGTGACCTTGACTGGGCCAACCCAGGCAACTACGTGCCCGAGTTCTCGGACGCTTTGAAGAAGTTGGAAAAGGGCCAGATCACCGAAACCCCCGTGAAGTCGCAGTTCGGCTTCCACATCATCAAGCTGGAAGACGTGCGCGCGACCGCCTTCCCATCGTTTGACGAAGTCAAGGGCCAGATCCAGCAGCGCAACGCGCAAGCCAAGGTGGCCAAGTTCCGCGAAGAACTCAAGGCCAAGGCCAAGACCGACTACAAGTTCTCGACGAACTGATTCCGGCGGCTTCGCAAACCACAAGGGCGACACTTTCGGGTGTCGCCCTTTGTTTTTGGGGCTTCAGTCTTTCTTGCGGAACACCAGGTCCCACACGCCGTGGCCGAGTTTCAAGCCACGGTTTTCGAACTTGGTCAAAGGGCGGTACGCAGGCTTGTCAGCAAAGCCCTCGGCAGTGTTGACCAGGCCGGGTTCGGCAGACAGCACCTCCAGCATCTGGTGGGCATAGGGCTCCCAGTCGGTGGCGCAGTGGAGGTAGCCACCAGGGGCCAGGCGCGATGTGAGCTGAGCGACCAGCTTGGGCTGGATCAGGCGGCGCTTGTTGTGGCGTTTTTTGTGCCAGGGGTCCGGGAAGAAGATGTGCACGCCATGCAACGAGTTGGTCGGCACCATGTTGGCCAGCACCTCCACGGCGTCGTGCTGGATGACGCGCAGGTTGGTCAAACCCATCTCACCGATGTGCTTGAGCAGGGCGCCCACGCCGGGTTCGTGCACTTCGCAACCGATGAAGTCGATGTCAGGCAGACCTTGGGCGATTTTCGCGGTGGCGTCGCCCATGCCAAAACCGATTTCCAGCACCACAGGCGCCTGGCGGCCAAAGATCGCGCCCTTGTCCAGCGCCTGTACGGCGTAGGGAATGATGTGGGTTGGACCCAGTTCGGCCAAGGCGCGAGCCTGTCCCTCGGTGGTGCGGCCGGCGCGCATCACGTAGCTGCGGATGCCGCGCGGGAAGGCGGGGGCCTCGCTGCCTTCGGGAGTGGTCTCGGTGTCAGGGGCTTGGTCGCTGGTGGACATGCTGGCTGCGGTGCGAAGAGGGTGTCAAAAATGGGTGCTGGGGCGAGAGTGTGCCTCAGCGCGGCGCGCTTCGGTGGGGCCGATGCGGCGCGCTTGCCTCAAATCGGCGTGGGTTGATCCATGAACAAAGCCGCACAAAGGCGGCATTCTTTGGGTTTTCGGGGGTTTTCTGGCTGCTTGGTAAGCCCCGCAAGCGGGTGGTTCTGGGCATCATGGAGGCAAGCATTTGAAGGAGCCCGACCATGAACACGCTCTACCGTTTCAGCACCCGTTTACAAAAGTTCGCCGCCACCGCTGCTGTGGTGGGTGCGATGGCGCCTCTCAGTGCCTCAGCATTGGCCCTGGACACCACGTTTTTGCAAGCCAACTCTGTGTTCGCCCTCAGCGAAAACGCTTTCGATTTGATGGCGGCAGCCAAAACGTCCATGACCTTCGCCGGCAATGCGTCGCTGGGCAGTGGCACCAAGGCATCAGACGGGTCCTTGATCCCGACCTTCAATTTGCCGGTGACCAAGGTGGATGTTTCTTTGGGACTGCCGCTGTTTGGTGGGCAACTGATCACCCCCAATTCCGGCAACGCCACTGGCTCGGCACTGCTGATCAGCCGAGGCAGCAACACCGTCACGTTGGCGAATTTCGTGATTGATTACGACAGCTCGCTCGTCATGGCCGACATCACGGCCAATGGCAAGACGACGAAAAACACCTCCTTGTATTCGTTCAACGCGACCAAGCTGGACGTTGGCTTGGCCGGGCTTGCCTTGAACATGCACCAGCAATTGAGCAACCTGACGTTCACCTCGTCGGCTGCCGCTTCGTTCTCGTCGGGTTTGAAGCTGCCTGGCAGTTTCCAGACCTTGATCTCTACGCTGGACTTCGGCACGATCACGATCGACATCAACACCGGTCTCAGGCACGCGATCAGCGACAAGCCTTTCGTGGCGTCGTCCGTCCCAGAGGCGCCCTCCATGGCGGCCATGGTGCTGGGCTTGGTCGGCATTGCTGCTGTGTCGCGCCGCAAGGCGGCACAGGGTTGATGCGCCTGGGTCATGCCTCAGCGTCGCCGCAGTGAATGGGTGTTCTCGATATAGAATCGACGCCGCTGCGGGTGTCGTTCAATGGTAGGACTCTTGCTTCCCAAGCAAATAACGTGGGTTCGATTCCCATCACCCGCTCCACGCATGCGTGAGCGGCCACAGCGCCCCACAACAACCCCTGGTCCCTTGCGGATGCAGGGGTTTTTCATTGGGATACGGGAAGCTCGGCAAGCGCGCTACGATGTGTCCAGCCTTTGCTGCGGACGTTGAGCACAGGGGCGGCCACACCTTGGCTCAACCCACCGACCCCGAACATGTCCAACATCTCTCACACGCTTGTTTTGTGCGCCTTGGCCGCAATGGTCACCCCCTTGCCCGTGGCGGCGCAAGCCAGTTTGGCCGAACAACAGGTCAATGCGCTGGAAGGCTTGTTTGGCAAGCAACCGGGCGCTCGCCGTGCGCAAGCCAAGGGCCTGTGCGCCACCGGCTACTTTCAAGGCAACACCGTGGGGCGCAGCCTGTCGAGCGCCTCTGTGTTCAGCGGGGCACACATTCCGGCCGTGGTCCGGTTCTCGGTGGGCGGCGGCAACCCCAAGGGCAGCGACAAGGCGCGCAGCGCGCGCGGCTTGGCCGTGCAGCTCACCCTGCCCAAGGGCGAGCAATGGCAAATGGCCAACATCTCCGCGCCGATGTACTTCGTCCGTCAGCCCGAAGACTTCGTCACCTTCCTGCAGGTGCGCACGCCTGACCCTGCCACCGGCAAGCCCGACCCCGCCAAGCTCAAGGCGTTCAACGAGGCGCACCCTGAAACCTTGCTGCAGGCGGCTTACTTGGCCAAGAATCCCGTGCCCGCCAGCTTTGCCGGGGTGAGCTACTGGGGCGTCAATGCGTTTGAGTTGATCAATGCGCAGCAGCAGAGCCAGTTCGCGCGCTGGCAGTTCGTGCCGCAAGAGGGCCCCTTGACCTTCAGCGACGAAGAACTCAAAGCCTTGCCAGACAACTTCCTGGCCGATGACCTGCGCCAGCGTGTGGCCCACAGCCCCGTGGTCTTCGAGTTCAAGGTGCAGTTGGCCAAGCCCGGTGACGCGCTGTTGGACCCCACCCAGGTCTGGGGCGCAGACAACATCGAGGTGCCCGCGGGCAAGCTGGTGATCAACAAGGTCTCGCCCGACCTGAGCGGCGCATGTGTGGCCATGACCTTCAACCCGCTGGTCACGCCCAAAGGCATCCAGCCATCGAAAGACCCGGTGCTGCAGGCCCGGTCGGCCGCTTACGGCATTTCGTTGGGCCGCCGCCTGACCGAGGCGAACGCGCTGAAGTGATGCACTCACCTGGCCGCTTTGCGGCGGCCGGGCCCTGGGCTCACTTGTCGAGGCCACCCAGGCAGAGGTACTTGGTTTCCAGGTAGTCATCGAGGCCTTGTCGAGCCCCTTCGCGACCCAAGCCCGATTGCTTGACGCCACCAAACGGCACCTCGCATGTGGAGATCAAGCCGGTATTGACACCCACCATGCCGTACTCCAACGCCTCGCCCACGCGGAAGATGCGTCCCACATCGCGGCTGTAGAAGTAGCTGGCGAGGCCAAACTCGGTGTCGTTGGCCATGGCGATGGCCTCAAGCTCGGTGGTAAACCTGAAGACGGGGGCTACGGGCCCGAAGATCTCTTCACGGGCCAGGCGCATCGCGGGCGTCACGTTGGCCAGCACCGTGGGCTCAAAGAAGGCGCCTGCGCCCACCTGGGCCGCGTCCGCCCGTTGCCCACCGGTCACCACCGTTGCGCCTTTGGCCAGCGCGTCTTGCAGCAGCACCTCGACCTTGGCCAGCGCCTCGCCGTCGATCAGCGGCCCTTGCGTCACGCCTGCCTCAAAGCCATTGCCCACTTTCAGGGCCGACACGGCCGTGGCGAGTTTGGCCACGAACGCGTCGTAGACGCCGTCTTGCACCAGCAGGCGATTGGCGCACACGCAGGTCTGACCGGCGTTGCGGTACTTGCTGATGATGGCGCCCTCGACGGCGGCGTCCAGGTCGGCATCGTCAAACACGATGAAGGGCGCGTTGCCACCCAACTCGAGCGAGAGCTTCTTGACCGTGGGCGCGCACTGCTGCATCAAGATGCGGCCGACCTCGGTTGAGCCCGTGAACGAGAGGTGGCGCACCACGTCGCTGGCGCAAAGCGCCTTGCCCACGGCAATCGACTGGGTGGCGTCGGCCGTCACCACGTTGAGCACGCCGGGCGGCATGCCTGCGCGCAGGGCCAGCTCGGCCACAGCCAAGGCGCTCAAGGGCGTGGCCTCGGCCGGCTTGATGACCACGGGGCAGCCGGCGGCCAGGGCAGGGGCCACTTTGCGGGTGATCATGGCGATCGGGAAGTTCCAAGGCGTGATGGCCGCGCACACGCCAACGGGCTGACGCACCACCAAGAAACGCTTGGCCGGGTCGGTTGAGGGCACGGTTTCGCCATACGCGCGGCGGGCCTCTTCGGCAAACCACTCGATGAAGCTGGCCCCGTAGCCGACTTCGCCCTTGGCCTCGGCCAGGGGCTTGCCTTGCTCGGCCGTCATGATGCGCGCCAGGTCATCGGCGTGCTGCATCAAGAGGTGGAACCACTTCATCATCACCGCCGCGCGGGCCTTGGCCGTCAGGCCTCGCCATGCGGGCCAGGCAGCCTGTGCTGCCGCAATGGCTTGCTCGGTTTGCTCAGCCCCGAGGTTGGCCACCTGCGCCAAGGGAAGGCCCGTTGCCGGGTCCCGCACGTCAAAGCGGCTGGGGCCGTCCACCCATTGCCCGTTGACCAGGGCTTGGGTCTTGAGCAAGGTGGGGTCTTGGAGCGAAGCCAGGGGGGAGGGGATGTGGGCCATGTGCTGAACGGTGATCGGTTTCAATGGGTGTCCGCATGATAGGGCCCCCCTGAAATCTATAATCAGGGGCTTCGCTGAGCACAGATCAGCCCAGATCACCTCGCCACCCGAGAAAGACACCGGATGAAAGCCGCCCAGATCCGCTCCACGTTCCTGAAGTTCTTCGAGTCCAAGGGCCACACCATCGTGGCCTCCAGCCCCGTGGTGCCTGGCGATGACCCGACCTTGCTGTTCACCAACGCGGGCATGAACCAGTTCAAGGACGTGTTCCTGGGCTTTGACAAGCGCTCGTACACCCGTGCCACCAGCTCGCAAAAGTGCATCCGTGCCGGCGGCAAGCACAACGACCTGGACAACGTCGGCTACACGGCGCGCCACCACACCTTCTTCGAAATGCTGGGCAACTTCAGCTTCGGGGACTACTTCAAGCGCGATGCCATCAACTACGCCTGGGAGCTGCTGACCCAAGAGTTCAAGCTGCCGGCCGACAAGCTCACCGTCACGGTCTATGCCGAAGACGACGAGGCCTTTGACATCTGGACCAAAGAGATCGGCGTGCCCGTAGAGCGCGTGATCCGCATCGGCGACAACAAGGGCGCTCGCTACGCCTCCGATAACTTCTGGATGATGGGCGACACCGGCCCCTGCGGCCCTTGCACCGAGATCTTCTACGACCACGGCGCTGACATTCCCGGCGGCCCTCCTGGCAGCCCCGATGAAGATGGCGACCGCTTCATCGAGATCTGGAACAACGTTTTCATGCAGTACAACCGCGACGAAGCCGGCGTGATGCACCCGCTGCCCAAGCCGTCGGTGGACACGGGCATGGGCCTGGAGCGCATCGCTGCTGTGCTGCAGCACGTGCATGCCAACTACGAGATCGACTTGTTCGTGGCCTTGTTGGCTGCGGCCAAATCGGCTGTGGAAGCCGCTGGTGGCGCCAATGTCGAAGGCGGCGTGCCCGCTGAGAGCCCCAGCCTGAAGGTGATCGCAGACCACATCCGCGCCTGCTCGTTCACGGTGGCCGATGGCGTCATCCCCAGCAACGAAGGCCGTGGCTACGTGCTGCGCCGCATCACCCGCCGCGCCATCCGCCATGGCTACAAGCTGGGCGCGCGCACCCCGTTCTTCCACAAGCTCGTGTCCGCCTTGGTCGAGCAAATGGGCGAGGCCTACCCTGAGCTGCGCAACAACGAGAAGCGCATCACCGACGTCCTCAAGACCGAAGAAGAGCGCTTCTTCCAGACCATTGCCAACGGCATGGACATCTTGGAAGGCGCCCTGGCCGACATGGCCAAAACCGGCAGCACGCAGTTCAATGGCGACCTGGCCTTCAAGCTGCACGACACCTACGGCTTCCCGGTCGACTTGACCGCCGACGTGTGCCGTGAGCGCGACGTGACCGTGGACCACGCTGGCTTTGACGCCGCCATGGCGCACCAGCGCCAGCAAGCCCGCGC
>CANCFV010000085.1 GCA_947377275.1 Burkholderiales bacterium
TGGCCAGCAGCTCGTCGATCCAGGCGTCGTTGCGGCGCAGTCCGAAATAGGCGCTTTGGTTGCGCAGGGTCTCGCGCACCGAAAAGAAAGGGTCGAACACCAGCTCTTGCGGGACCACACCCAGCGCGCGCCGGGCTGCCGCGTAGTCACCGACCACGTCATGCCCTTGCACGCTCACGCGGCCACCGGTGGCACGGCTCAAGCCGGCCAGGATGCTGATCAGGGTGGTTTTGCCCGCCCCGTTGGGGCCCAACAGGCCGAAAAATTCGCCCTCGGCAATGTCGAAGCTGACGCCTTGCAAGGCACGGACGGTGCGACCGCCGGACTCGAAGGTTTTGGTGACGTTCTGAAAGGAAACAGCGCTCATGAGGGGGGTGATTCTAGAGAGTGCGCCACATCAGGGCTGACCCGCCCCGTTTTTGAGGGGGGACTGGGCAAGGGCTTTGGTGCCAAGGGCATTAACATTCCGCCTGAAACGGTTTGCATCCCCGCTGGGGCCTTTCAGGCCACCCGAGCACCCTTGCCGTACGCAGACCGACCACAGGAGACCCCACATGTCCGATATCAAAGCCCGCTTCGACCAAGCCCTGGCCGACTCCAAGCTGCTGCCCGCCAAGCCCGACAACAACACCTTGCTGCAGATGTATTCGCTGTTCAAGCAAGGCAGCGTGGGCGATGCCACCGGCGAGCGCCCTGGCTTCACCGACTTCGTCGGTCGCGCCAAGTACGACGCATGGGCGGGCCTCAAGGGCAAGACCCAAGAAGCTGCGCAACAGGCCTACATCGACCTGGTCGAGTCGCTCAAGAAGTGATGCAGTGATCGGCGCGCGGCGCCGATGCCCGCCGAAGCCTCAGGCCTGAGAACCTGAGGCTTTTTCAATCATGCGGCCCAAGTTCTTGGCGACTTCGCCTTCGATCATGGCCTTGAAGGGCTTCATCATCATGCCCAGCTTGATGTCGAGGTCGAGGCTGGCGCCCGTGACCACGATGGTGCCCGTGACACCGCTGCTCTCAAAGGCCAGGGTGTCGCGCTCGTCAGATTCTTGGTACTTGCAGCTCAAACCCATCTTCTGGGCAGCTTGATCAGACCAATGTTTGGCCAACTCGCGGGCCTTGGGCAGGCCGAGGCTGTGGGCTTGGCTGTAGGTGATGTCGCTCATGAGGGGTTCCAGGTTGAAGATGCAACGCTGCGAACTATAAATAGCTTCTGATGCCTGACAAGCTTGGGTCGCTGGCTTGCTCGAACTCACGCACGATGCTGGTGAAGCAGGCATCGGCGCGCACCGGCCCCACCGCTTCGGCCAGGGCCACGTAAGCCGCATTGATCAGCTGGGTCCCCAGGCCGCGTGCGGGCCATTGCCCTTGCAGGCCCGCGGTGCGGCCCCAGAGCCAATCACTGAGTTGGTGCATGTTGCTCACCGGCACGCGCTTGATGTGCGCCACCAGCGACTGGCGCCATCGTTGAGGCGAATGTGCCGCGCCCATTTCGCTGCGCAAATGCATCTCGGTGGCCTCCAGAAAGCGCTGCATCAACAAGGCAGACCCTGAAGGCAGATCGGTGATGCGCTTGAGGTGAGAGGGTGACTCGACCTCAGGCAAGGCGCCTGGCTGGCTGGGCGCATGCCCCTGCGCCAGGGCTTGGGCCTTGAGCGCACGGATGATGCGCAGGTGCAGCTCGGCCTCGCGCCCAGCCAGGTCGAACTGCTGCGCGACCAAGCGGCAGTACCGGCTCAGGCCGGCCATGGCCGACCCGGCCGTGTCACCCGTGGGGCGTTGCCACAAAGCGGCTGCTCGGCGAGCTTCTTCAGGATCGAGGTACGCAGACAAGGCCCATCTCACCGCATCCATGGCGGGATCGGGCTCAGCCATGGTGCTTGCCTCGGTTGACGGCGTCTTGCTGGAACTCGGGGTAACCCAGCTCGTGGTGTTCGGTGAAGTCCAGGCCGCGTTGCTCGTCGAGCGTCGAGGCCCGCAAAGGAACGACCTTGTCGATCAACCAGTACATCAACATGGAGGCGCCAAAAGACCAGACAAAGGCCGCCAGGCAACCCAAGGCTTGCACGGCCACTTGCCTCGGGTTGAACATGTCGTTGGCGTTGAACAGGCCCGCGGCCAGGGTGCCCCAAACGCCCCCCACCACGTGCACCGACACGGCGCCGACCACATCGTCGATGCGCATGGCTTCGAGCACGTCGGCGGCCAGCACGCTCAGGCTGCCAGCGATCGCACCGGTGATGAGGGCAAAGGCGGGCTCCATGACGTGGCAACCGGCCGTGATGCCGACCAGGCCTGCGATCGACCCATTCAGGGTCGTGGTCAACAAGATTTTGCGGCGCATCAGGCGCAGCATGACCATGGCCCCCAGGGCGCCGGCGGCACCACCCATGTGCGTGTTCAGCGCGATCTTGCCGATGCCCACGGTGGCTGCGGCGGTGCTGCCGGCATTGAAGCCAAACCAGCCGATCCACAAAATGAAGGCACCCATGGCGACCAGGGTGAGGTTGTGACCCAGGATCTGGCGTGGCTCGCCGTCAGGGCCAAAACGCCCTAAGCGGGGCCCCACCGCCAGCAAGGCCGCCAGCGCAGCCCAACCACCCACGGCATGCACCACGCTGGAGCCAGCGAAGTCAATGAAGCCCAGCGACTTGAGCCAGCCTTCGCCTCCATACAAGCCACCCCACGCCCACGAGCCAAATACGGGGTAAATGATGGCCGTGATGACCACCGAGCCAATGATGTAGGCCGAAAAGCGCGTGCGTTCGGCAATGGCGCCACTGACGATGGTGGCCGAAGTGGCGGCAAACATCATCTGGAAGAACAGGCTGCCGTACTCGGCCTCGGGCACGCGGTGCAAGGCAAAGCCAGACGTACCCAGCCAGCCCGTGGCGTTGGCGCCAAACATGAGCCCGTAGCCGATCATCCAATACGCGATGGCGCCAAAGCACATGTCGCAGTAGTTCTTCATGATCACGTTGACCGTGTTCTTGGCCCGGGCCATGCCCGACTCCAAAAAGGCAAAGCCCGCCTGCATGAAGAACACCAAGGCCCCGGCCGCAATGAGCCAGACCATGTCAGTGGCCTCTTTGAGGCCTTGCAGGGTCAGGGCGGGGTCGGGGGTGCTCGCGGCCTGAGCATTGAGCGGCGCACACAGGGCCAGCAGGGGCCAGATCAGAGATGAGAAAGAGCGATGGGGAAAAGCCAAACAACGGGGCATGCAGCAGTCCTGCGCAGTCAAAAACAAACAAGCCACACAGCGTGGCCCCACAACAGTGCAAGGGCCATACCAAGTACGCCATGAGCACCCCCTTCCCCCACTGGTTTGCGGGGGATCAAGGCGCGGGTAAGATCGACAGACCGAGTCTCGTGGGCCCGTTCCGTCATGTCAGCTGCCACCCCTTCGTTGCCACCTTCCGTCCTGCCTGAACTGCTGGACCAGGCCGATGCCATGCGGGCTTTGCGGCGCGACATCCATGCGCATCCCGAGCTGTGTTTTCAAGAGGTGCGCACGTCTGACCTGGTTGCCAAGACCTTGCAAAGCTGGGGCATTGAAGTGCACACCGGCCTGGGCAAGACGGGGGTGGTGGGCGTGATCCAGGGGCGACCAGGCAAGCGGGCCATTGGCTTGAGGGCCGACATCGACGCCCTGCCCATGACCGAGCACAACACCTTCGCCCACGCCAGCCGCCACACGGGTCGCATGCATGCCTGCGGGCACGACGGCCACACGGCCACCTTGTTGTCGGCAGCCCAATACCTGGCGCAGCACCGCGACTTCGATGGCACCGTGTACCTGGTGTTCCAGCCCGCCGAAGAAGGCGGCGGCGGTGCACGTGAAATGATCAAAGATGGCCTGTTCGAGCGCTTCCCGATGGATGCGATTTTTGGCTTGCACAACTGGCCCGGCATGTCGGTGGGCCAGTTCGCCATCAAAGACGGCCCCTGCTTTGCCTCCAGCAACGAGTTTGTGATCACCATCCGCGGCAAGGGCTGCCATGGCGCCATGCCTCACCTGGGCATCGACCCGGTCCCCGTGGCCTGCCAGTTGGTGCAAGCCTTCCAGACCATCTTGACGCGCAACATGCGCCCGGTCGAAACTGGCGTCATTTCGGTGACGATGATTCAGGCGGGCGAAGCCACCAACGTGATCCCAGACACGGTGAAGATGCAGGGCACGGTGCGCACCTTCACCAACGACACGCTCGACCTGATCGAAACCCGCATGCGCGAGATGACGCACAGTCTGTGCGCGGCTTTCGGCGCATCGGCCGAGTTCGAGTTCAGCCGCAACTACCCGCCCACCATCAACCACAGTGTCGAGACCGCATTCGTGCGCGAGGTGATGGCCGAGGTGGTGGGCCAGGCCAATGTGCAGGCCTTCGAGCCCACGATGGGCGCCGAAGACTTCAGCTTCTTCCTGCAAGCCAAACCAGGGGCGTATTTTGTGATCGGCAACGGCGATGGCACCCACCGAGAAGGCGGACACGGCCTTGGACCCTGCATGCTGCACAACCCCAGTTACGACTTCAATGACCAATTGATCCCGCTGGGTGCGACCCTGTGGGTCAAGCTGGTCCAGCGCTGGCTGGCGCAGCCCTGAGCCTTCAAGTTCGGCATCCATCTGCCGAAACCATATTGGGATCGCGCGTACTCAAAGCGGCCTGAGGCATGTGGCTGAAAGCCGTCGTGCCTGCGCACTCTGTGAAGGACGTCACATGGCTCAATGGACAAGCACACGCCTCTTTTTCTGGCCAGGTATGAAATTGATGCGGTCGCTGCCGTATCCGCTCAAGCTGGCTGTGTTGATCGCCGCGAGTTCCTCGGCCATCTTGGGCATGACCTGGGTGGCTGCGCGTGCCGCCCCAGCCGAGTCTGAGGCCTGGATCGTCGTGGGCGGTGGCGCCGCTTGGTTGTTGACGCTGTACCTCGGGGCGGCCTTCATCCGGACGTCTTTGAAGGCGATGCGCGTGCTGCAAGGCTCGGTGGCGCAACTGGCGGCCGGGGACTTCGCGGCGCGCATCCAGCTGCCCAGCACCGACGAGCTGCTCACAGTAGGCAACACCCTGGACGACATGACCGGGCAGATCTCTCAAATGATCTCCGAGATCCGCAGCAATTCGTCCATGGTGGCGCAAACCGGCATGCGTTTGGCCGACAACACCAAGGCTTTGGCCGACCGCACGGAAGCACAGGCCCACAACCTCGAAAGAACCGCGTCCAGCGTGCGTGAGATCACCCAAGCGGTCACGGCCAGTGCCAACAGCGCGGCAGCGGTGGACGGCATGGCAGCCGAAGTCCGGCAAATCGCCGAAGCCGGTGGCGTGGCGGTGCAAAGCGCGGTCAAGTCGGTCGAAGACATCCAGACCAGCTCGCGCCGCGTGCAAGAGATCATCGGCGTGATCGAAGGCATCGCCTTCCAGACCAACATCCTGGCACTGAATGCCGCCGTAGAGGCCGCGCGCGCAGGAGAGCAAGGCCGCGGTTTTGCTGTGGTGGCCTCGGAGGTTCGATCGCTGGCACAACGCAGCGCGACCTCGGCCAAAGAAATCAAACACCTGATCGGCGAATCGGTCGAGCACGTCGAGACCGGTGTCCAGCAGATCAACGGCACCCGCCAAACGTTTGAACGCATCATCAGTGGCATCCGCGAAGTGGCCGACAACGTGCGCACCATCGCCGGCAGCTCGCGCGAGCAGAGCCAATCTTTGGCCTCGGTGGCGCAATCGGTGGTGGACCTGGACGAGCTCACCCAGCAGAACGCCATGATGGTCGACGAGGCCTCTGACGCGTCGGCCCAATTGAGCGAGCGCGCACGCCGGCTGGCCGGTGCGGTGGAGTCCTTCAGGCTGCGCCAAGGCAGCGCTGACGAAGCGCTGGCCCTGGTTGAAAAGGCCCTGGCCTGCTACAAGGCGCAAGGCGCCCGTGCATTGGACAGCATCACCCAAACCCCGGCCCAGTTTGCCGACCGCGACATGTACGTGTTCGCCTTTGATCGTGCCGGCGTCTACCGCGCGTTCTCTGGCAACGTGGGCAAGGTCGCCACCAACGTGCGCAACGTTCCCGGTGTCGACGGCGACAAATTGGTTCGAGACGCATTCGAGCGCGCCTCGCATGGCGGCGGCTGGGTGGATTACGTCTTTGCCAACCCCAAAACCGGGTCGGTCGACCTCAAAACCTCGTACGTGGTGCCCATCAGCGACGACCTGATTCTGGGCTGCGGCGTCTACAAGAGCCGGGACGAGAGCGCCAAGGCGGTGGCCAGCTAGCTCAAGCCGGAAACGCTGCGACAAGATCAGCGCAGCTGAGCTGGGCATTGCCAAACGTGTGGCGCCCAAAGTCACAACGTGGGCAACCCGCAGCAACTCACACGCGGACGCGCTCTGAGGCCAGCGCTTTGCGGGGATGCCATCGAGCGATTACCCGCAAGCCCATCGCCAAACACAGCAGCGCGACCGGCAGCAGGTACATCGCCTGCATGGGCACGCGTTTGGCATTGGCCACCATGAAGCTGAACCAAAGGTAGTGGCTGCCCCAGGCGTGCAAGTGCTTCCAAGCGGCGTGCCCCACCCAGGACGCGCTGCGGTCGAACGAGGTCAAACCCATCAGCAGCAAAACGGCGTAAGCGATGGCGGGCCCCCACCGCTCGGCGGGCGGCGACAACGCCGTCAACAGCGCCGGGTCCAACTGCCCCAGACCCAAAATGGTCAGGGCATGCACGCCATGGGACACGAGCAGCAACCAGCCCCATTGGCGCCGGTACTGCAACAACCAATGCGATGCAGGCGACGGCCACTGCGTCGCAAGCGCATGCGCGGTGTAGGCCAGCCCAAAACAGAGCAAAGAGCTGCGCGCCGTGGCGCGGATCGCGGCCCGGCAAGCCTCCACCAGGTCAGGCGCTGTCGCTGCCCAAAGGCCTGTCCAGACGAGGATCAAGACGGCGCCCGTCATGAACACATCAAGGGGCTTCAGGCCTGTGGCGGGCAGGCCAACGGGTGTGTCAAGGCGGATGGTCATGGCGGTTGTCTCGGCGTCAAGGAAGGGCATGTGCTTGGCACTGTAGGCAGCGCACCCCACAATCACCCAAAGAAATACACAGTGCTTACATTGGGGGAGAAACATGCCCAACACGCCCTTGAAGGCGGCGCCTCGTTCGTCGGTGAAGCGCCCCTATCACCACGGCAACCTGCGCCAGGCCTTGATCGACACCGCGGTGACCGTGGCCGATGAAAGTGGCAAAGACCTCATCAGCGTGCGTGAGGTGGCACGGCGCCTGGGCGTCTCATCGGGTGCGCCCTTTCGGCACTTTCCCAACCGCAAGTCGCTGATGACGGCCGTGGCCGAAGAGGCCACCTTGCGGCTGCGACTGCGCGTGGAGCGAGACCTGCGCGACGCCCCTGAGGACCCCATGGCGCGGCTCAAGGCCCTGGGCCGCACCTTCATCGAGTGGGCGCTCAACCACCCGACCCAGTTCAGGCTGGTGTCGGCCCGCAGCTTGTTTGACTTCAACAGTTCGGCCAGCCTGAACGTGCACTTCGACGTGGTCAGGGACACCACACTGAACTTGGTCAAGCAAGCCCAAGAGGCGGCCCAGTTGCCCCCGGGTTGCGCTCAGCACTTGGCACTGGCCCTGCGTGCCCTGGTCTACGGCTTGAGCCGCATGCAGGTTGACGGGCAACTGCCACAGTGGCGCGTTGCCGACGCTCAGCAACGCCAAAGCCTGATCCTGTCGATGGACCTCATCTTGGACGGGTTGGCCCTTGGCACCCAAGCGCGTCAGCCAAGCCCGCGCATCAAGCCCCTGTCCCCACGCCAGACCTGAGTCTTGGCCCCGGCTCTCTGGCGTTATCCTCAGCGCATGTACGCCTCATTTTTCGGGCTCAAGACCGCGCCGTTCTCGATCGCGCCAGACCCGCACTACCTCTTCATGAGCGAACGCCACCGCGAGGCGCTCGCTCACCTGCTGTATGGCGTGGGCGGAGGCGGCGGTTTCGTGCTGCTCACGGGCGACATTGGCGCGGGCAAGACCACGGTGTGCCGCTGCTTCTTAGAGCAAATCCCCAGGCGCTGCAACGTGGCCTACATCTTCAACCCGAAGTTGACGGTGGTGGAGTTGCTCAAGTCGGTGTGCGATGAGTTCGGCATCCCGGCCCCGGCGCCAGCGGGTGGCCAGGCCACCGTCAAGGACCACCTTGACCCGCTCAACGAGTACCTGTTGCGCACCCATGCCGTGGGTCAGAACAACGTGCTCATCATCGACGAGGCGCAAAACCTCGCGCCCGAGGTGCTGGAGCAGCTTCGCCTGCTGACCAATTTGGAGACCAACGAGCGCAAGCTGCTGCAAATCATCCTCATTGGCCAGCCAGAGCTGCGCACGATGCTCGCACGCCCTGAGCTGGAGCAGTTGGCCCAGCGGGTGATCGCGCACTTCCACCTGGATGCCTTGTCAGAGGTCGAGACGGCGCAGTACATCCGCCACCGCCTGGCCGTGGCCGGCCTCAAACGGGGCCACCTGTTCGACAAAGCCGCGATCAAGCGCATTTACCAGCTCAGCCGCGGTGTACCCCGACGCGTCAACCTGCTCTGCGACCGGGCCTTGCTGGGCGCCTATGCCAGCGACAAGGCCATGGTGGACAAGGCCATCGTGGACAAGGCGGCTAGCGAAGTGTTCCATGGCCATCAAAGCCAACGAGCCCCTGCAGAGACGCCCGATGGCAATATCCGCGCACCCTCATGGAGGAGGGCCGCGTTGTTGGGCACGAGCGGCCTGATTGCCGCTGGCTTGCTGGGACTGGCGGCGAGCCGCTGGACTCAGCACCGTTCCCTGGCGGGGCAGCCGACCACCCCGCCCAGCGCCTCAAAAGCAAGCTCAGGCACCGGAGCCGATGCGCCAACCGCCGCCTCGCGCGCAGCCCAAGCCGCCGCAGTGGGGGCGAGCTCCAATGCCTCTGGCGCGTCAAAGCCCGAGGCCCAGGGTGCGCTGCGCGCAGCAAGCGACGTGTTGCAAGCGGCTTGGCGGCAAGAAGCACCCGCCTGGGTGGCCCTGGGTCAGCAATGGGGCACCGGGCTGAGCGAAACCTCGCCCTGCGCCAGCGCCACACGCCAACAGCTGATGTGCTTCAAGGGCAGCGGCGGCTTGGCGGCCGTGCGCCAATTGGCCAGGCCCGTGGTGCTGACGCTCAAAGCCCCCCAAGGCGGGACCGCTTATGCGCTGTTGCTATCTCTGCAGCCACAGGCTGCCACCCTGCAGGCTGGCTCACAGCGTTTGATGGTGTCACCGCAAACCTTGGCCACCTTGTGGCGAGGCGACTTCTCCACCTTGTGGCGCATGCCCGAGGGCTACCGCGCCAAAATCTTGCCTGGCCAAAAAGGCCCTGTGGTGAACTGGCTGGCCGGGCGGCTGGCCGCGCTCGACGGGCGAGCCGAGCCCACAGGCAGCGTCACATTCGACGCGCAAATCGAAAGCCGCCTCCAGGCCTTCCAGCTGGCGCAAGGCCTCAAGCCCGACGGCGTGGCCGGTGCCACCACGCTGATGCTGCTCAACCAGGCCACCGGCGTGGACGAGCCCCGTTTGCCCCTGAGCGAGCCCCCAATGAAAGCTGGCCATGTCCTACATCCTTGACGCCCTGAAAAAGGCCGATGCGGAGCGTGAGCGCGGCGCGGTGCCGGGCTTGCACACGCAGGCCGAACCCTTGCCTCCCGATGAACACCCCACCCCGGCGGAGGGGCGGTCAGGCACGTGGCTGCTGATCGGGCTGTCGGTCGGTGCGGCTTTGGCGATGGGCTATGCCCTGTGGGGTGGCGGATCGGGCACGAGCGCCGAGCCAGCGTCACCAAGCCCCCAAGGCCGGGTGCCAGCCCCGCTTCCGCCCATCACGCGAACTGCGCCGCCCGAGACGCAGCCGCTGCCAGCACCCGAGGCACCCAAGGCCGCGGTGTTACCGAAGCCCCCCGAGCCGGCAACAAGGCCATCGCCCAAGCCCCAAACGCCACAGGAATCCATCAAACTGCCCCCGCCCCCACGCAACGCAAGCAAGCAGGGTGGCGACCCCACACAGCCACGCCCCTTGGCCGTGAGTGAGTTGCCAGAGGGCATCCGCAGGGAATTGCCCACGCTGAGCATTGGCGGGGCCATGCACTCCGACACGCCCAGCAGCCGCATGCTGATCCTGAGCAACGGCGTGTTCCATGAGGGCGAGCAGCCCGTGCCCGGGCTGGTGCTGGAAGAAATCCGCCTGAAGTCGGCGGTGTTCCGCTACAAGGGCTACCGCTACAGCGTCAATTACTGAGCCGCAGCGGTGCCCTTGGCGTCAAGCGGTGGCGCAGCGTTGCGCCAAATGGGCCAGGGCTTCTTCCACCTGGTCCACCAAGACCAGGCACAAATCGCCAGGCTGCAAGCGCTCCAGGGCCAGGTCGATGGCCACGAACTCACCATGGATTTCATCGACCCGGGTGGCGCGCTGGGCCTTGCTCAAACCCTCGCGCAAGAGCGCCAGCACCTCGCCATCTTCGCGCCCACGCTGGCACGCGTCCTGGAAGAGGATGAGGTCGTCAAAGGCGTCGCCCAAGATGGCCGTTTGCTCACGGATGTCTTCATCGCGACGATCGCCCGCCCCGCTGATCACCACCGAGCGGCGCTTGGCAGGCATGCCGTTGACGGCCGACACCAAGGCGCGCATGGCGTCGGGGTTGTGGCCGTAGTCGGCGATCACGGTGGCACCACGGAAGTCCATGACGTTGAAGCGCCCAGGGGCGTTGTCAGCGTCGTTGACAAAGCTGACCAGGCCACGGCGGATGGTGTCCCAGTCCAGGCCCGAGCTCCACGCCGCCCCCACCGACGCCATGACGTTGTCGACCTGGAAACCGATGGTGCCGTTGCGGGTGATGGGGATGTCGCGCAGCAACAGGCTTTCACGCCAGCTGCCTTCGGAGGCCACGATGGCATCGCCGTCGACACACAAAGTGCGCTTGCCCTGGGCGCGGTGGGCCGTTAGCACGGGGTTGTGTGCGTCGGCCGCGAAGTAAATGATGCCGCCAGGGCACTTGGGCGCCATCGCCGTGACGATTGGATCGGTGGCATTGAGCACCGCGTAGCCGTCTTGCGCCACGTTCATGACGATCACGCGCTTGAGCACCGCCAGGTCTTCGACCGTGGTGATGTAGTTCAGGCCCAGATGGTCGCCCGCGCCAATGTTGGTCACCACGGCCGTCTGGCAACGGTCGTAACCCAGGCCCTCACGCAAGATGCCGCCGCGGGCGGTTTCGAACACGGCCGCGTCCACATCGGGGTGCATCAAGACATTGCGGGCGCTTTTGGGTCCGGAGCAATCGCCGCTGTCGATCTGACGGCCGTTGACGTACACACCATCGGTGTTGGTCATGCCCACGCGCAAGCCGCTGGTGGCCAGCAGGTGTGCGGTCAAGCGGGCCGTGGTGGTCTTGCCATTGGTGCCAGTCACGGCCACGACAGGGATGCGGCCGTTGTCACCGCTCTTGTAGAGGTTGGCCGCCATGGCCTCGCCCACGTTGCGCGCCTTGCCGTAAGACGGCGACAGGTGCATGCGCAAGCCCGGTGCAGCATTGACCTCGACGATGCCGCCGTTCTGGTCTTCGAGCGGCTTGTGCACGCTTTCGCACAGCACGTCGACGCCGCAAATCTCAAGGCCAATGGTTTGCGCGGCGGCAATCGCCCGGGATGCCACCTCGGGGTGGACGTCATCGGTCACGTCGGTGGCGGTGCCCCCGGTCGACAAATTGGCGTTGTTGCGCAAGATGACGCGGCGGCCTTTTTCGGGCACCGAGCTGGGCTCCAAGCCCTGCACGCCCAGGCGCGCAATGGCGATGTCGTCAAAGCGGATCTTGGTCAAAGAGGTGGCATGGCCCTCACCACGGCGGGGGTCGGCGTTGACCTTCTCGACCAGCTCGCGCACGGAGTGCACGCCATCGCCAATGACATGGGGGGGGTCGCGGCGGGCCGCAGCCACCAAACGATCGCCCACCACCAACAGGCGGAAGTCGTTGCCAGGCAGGTATTTTTCGACCATGACGTCGCCGATCTCGGCGGCGGCCTTGAAGGCCACGTCAAGGTGCTCACGGCTGACGATGTTGACCGTCACGCCCTTGCCCTGGTTGCCGTCTTGCGGCTTGCACACCACGGGCAGGCCGATCTCTTGGGCCACGACCCAGGCGTCATCGGGGTCAGCGACCGGGCGCCCAATGGGCACGGGCACCCCGGCAGCGGCCAGCAGGCGCTTGGTCAGGTCTTTGTCTTGCGCGATGGTTTCAGCCACCGCGCTGGTGTTGTCGACCTCGGCCGCCCAGATGCGGCGCTGCTTGCTGCCCCAGCCAAATTGCACCAAGCTGCCCTGGGTCAGACGACGCCATGGGATGCCACGGGCAGCCGCAGCGGTCACGATCGAGCCGGTGCTGGGGCCCAAGCGCACGTCTTCATCGAGCTCGCGCAGCGAAGCCATGGCGGCATCGACGTCAAAAGCCTCGCCCTTCAAGGCGGCTTGGATCAGCGTTTGAGCCTGCTCAAAGGCTTGGCGACCCACGGCTTCTTCGCTGTATTCAACGATGACTTGGTAGGTGCCCGCTTCGAGCGTTTGCGCGGTGCGGCTGAACGTGACCGGGCAACCCGCTTGCGCCTGCAGCGCCAGGGCCGCAGCCTCTAGCACATGGGCGAGCGAGATCTGGCCGGGTCGACCATCGGGCCGCAAAGGGCCCAGTGTCGGGAAGAGCTTGCGAAGCCGGTCTTCGAAACCGGCCAGCTGGTCGAGCGCGCGTTCGGCTGGGTCGCAAGCGACCACGGCTTCGATCGCCGTGTGGCGGCTCCAGAGATTGGGGCCACGCAGGGCCCGTGTGCGAGAAACGTCCATCGGCTTGTCTCTTGGTGTACGCGTCGAAATCGATCAAAGCCTGCGCTCAGCGCACGCTCTTGGGGGTTGGGTCGTAAGTTTCCAGGCCAGCGGCGATCAGCTCGGGCGAGATGCCCACCGCCCACGCAACCGCCACGGCCGCCAAAAGCGACTTGACACTGGTGCCCGGCACGTGGGGCTCGGCCAAACCGGCAACCATGCGACGGGCGGCGCTGCCGTTGAGGTCGGCACAGCGCACAGGTGCATGGCCGTTGTGGGTCAGCAGCACGTGGTGGCCGTCCACCGACACGGTGCGACCGCCCTTGTCGCGGTGCGCCACCATGGCCGGAGCGTTGTGGTCAAGTTCGTACAAGATCACGTCGCCATCGCACAAGTCTGCCATTTCGACCAAACGCTCGTCGGCGGCATTGAGCACGGCCACGCCATTGGACAAGACCACGTCCACCTGGGTGCGCAGCACCTTGACGAGCTGGCCCGCTTCGTGGATGTCGTGTTCGGCCAAAGTCGCATCCACTGGCGCCTCCCAACCCAGGAGGTCGGTCACGACGCCCACGGTGCAGCGGTCGTAGGCCAGGCCATCGTTGAGGATGCTGGCAGCGCTGTTTTCCAGCACCACGGCGTTGACTTCGCGGTTCATCAAGAGGCGCTGACCAGCCGCCCAATTGGCGCGGTCGCCTGACTCCACGCGGCGGCTGCCCAGGAACAGGCCTTCGCGGCATGCCAGGCCCACATGGCGGCCACTGAGGTGCAGCAGCCATGCCGACAGACGTGCGATGTTGCTGGTGCCTTGCGAGCCGGCCACGCCAATGATCGGGATGCGACCTGTGGCGTGCTCGTCAAACAGGTGGTCGACGATGGCCTTGCCCACTGGACGGGGCAAACCCTCGGCGGGCTTGAGGTGCATCAACAGGCCCGGGCCTGCATTGACCTCAACGACGGCACCACGCTGAGCCAGCACGGGCTTGGAGATGTCTTGCGTCACCACGTCGACACCGGCGATGTCCAGGCCCACCACGCGAGCGGCCAGGCCCACCAGATAGGCGACCTCCGGGTGAACCTCGTCGGTGCAGTCAATGGCCACGTTGCCATTGCGCTGGATCAGCACGGTGCGGCCCGCAGCGGGCACGGCGTCGGGGCTCAGACCTTGGCGTTGCAGGTCGAGCTGCACCACTTCGTCTTCGTTCACCTGGATCAGGTTGAGCGGGAAATCTTCGGTGGTGCCACGGCGCGGGTCGGTGTTGAGCTGGGCATCGACCAGCGCAAGCACGGTGGACTTGCCGTCGCCCGTGACCCAGGCGCTTTCGCCCCGGGCCGCAGCCACCACTTTGCCGCCGACCACCAAGATGCGGTGCTCGTCACCGCGCACATGGCGCTCGACCAAGACTTCGCTGCCATGCTGTTCGGCCAGCTTGAACGCAGCTTCGACGTCGGCTCGGGCGCTCAAATCGAGCGACACGCCTCGGCCATGGTTGCCGTCGGTGGGTTTGATCACCACGGGCAAGCCGATGTCTTCGGCCGCGGCCCAGGCTGCATCGGCCGAGGCCACGATCTGCCCCTCGGGCACGGGCACGCCGCAGGACTTGAGCAAGCTCTTGGTCAGGTCCTTGTCACGCGAGATGCCTTCGGCAATGGCGCTGGTCAGGTCGGTTTCGGCGGTCCAGATGCGGCGCTGCGCGGCGCCATAGCCCAGCTGGACCAAGTTGCCGTCGTTCAAGCGGATGTGCGGAATGCCGCGGTCGGTCGCCGCGCCCACGATGGCGGCGGTCGATGGGCCGAGGTAGCAGTCGTCGATCTGGCCCCGGATGGCGTCGACCGCGGCGGTGACGTCAAACGGGGTGTCATTGATGACTGACATGATCAGGGCATGGCCCTGTTGCAAGGCAACGCGGGCGACCTGCTCGTCACGGGCACGGAACACCATGCGGTAAATGCCACGCTGGCTGGTGCTGCGCGTTTGACCAAAACCGGTGGGCATGCCCGCCAAGTTGAGCAGCTCGATGACGATGTGCTCAAGAATGTGCCCCGCCCAGGTGCCTTCTTGCAGACGCAGGATGAAGCCCCCGCGCTCACCCACGCCGCAATGGTGTTCGACCAAAGCGGGCAGCAAGGCCGTGAGGCGGTCGTTGAAGCCAGGCAGCAAGTTGGAAGGGAGGTCTTCCAGCTCACCCAGGTCCAGCCACACTTCGAGCACTGGACGGTAGGTCCAGATGTTGGGGCCGCGCAAATAATTGATGCGCAGCAGCTTGATGTCGTTGTTTTTGTTCATGTCCAGCAGGGGGAATGCGTCCTCAGCGAACTGTGGGACCGGCTGGTAAATCGGAGGGCGGCCCGTGATTCTCGCCCGGCTTGGGCGAAAATGTCAGACCCTGCACAGGGGGCGACGATCCCGGCGCCTTCAATCGCCAGTTTGTGCGTCACCAAAACACCATGCACCATCACCATCCAGTTGACGCCCCAGGGCATCAGGCCGATCACGACAAAACCAGGGCGGATTTGCCGCTGGCACCTCAAGAGAACGTTCTGAGCCGCCTGGAGGTTGACTTGGACGCCCAACTTCGCTTTGCGGCCTCCACTTTGGTGCTCACCGACCAACG
>CANCFV010000086.1 GCA_947377275.1 Burkholderiales bacterium
GTGCTGGCCACAAAGCTGCCTTGGTGGTTGATGGCCAGCGGTGTGCTGGTGGCCGACCAGTGCGCCAGTTGCGACAAGGGCACCAGCGCGCCGTTGCTGGCGCTGACGAACAGGCTGTCGAGCAAGCTGGGGTCTTGCCAGAAGCGGGGTGCGGCCTCCATGACCACGCGGTATTGGTTGAGCGTGTTGTAGATGGTCGAGACCTGGCGTTGGCCAAACAGGTCGTTGAGCGTGGCGTCGAGGGTGTTGACGCTCACCCCCAGGCGTGCGGCCGCGTCCCGGTCGATCTCGATGCGCGTTTGCAAGCCTTTGTCTTGCTGGTCGGTGGACACGTCGGCCAGCGCAGGCAGTTTCGACAGCGCTTGGCGGATGCGAGGCTCCCAGGCGCGCAGCTCGTTCAGGTCGTCGGCTTGCAAGGTGTATTGGTACTGCGCATTGCCTGAGCGCCCGCCCATGCGGATGTCTTGCGCCACTTGCAGGTACAGGCTGGCACCGGGCACGCGGGCCAGCTTGCCGCGCAACCGGGCCAACACCTGGTCGGCGCTCACACCGCGCTCGGCCTGGGGCTTGAGGTCCACGAACATGAAGCCCCCGTTGCGCTGACCGCCGCCAGTGAAGCCCACCACGTTGCGCACCGCCGGGTCGGCCGCCACGATGCGCTGGAACGCTGCCAGCTTGAGCTGCATGGCCTGGAAGGAGATGCTTTGGTCGGCCTGGATGTTGCCCACCAGGCGCCCCGTGTCTTGCTGCGGCAAGAAGCCTTTGGGGATCACCACATACAGGTAGACGTTCAGGGCGACGGTGGCCAGCAGCGTCAACAAGGTCAGCTTCGGGTGGCGCAGCACCCAGCCCAGCGAGCGAGCGTAGCCGCGCGAGAGGCCGTCAAAGAATCGGTCGATGCGACCGGGCTTGGGTGGGTGCGCCTTGAGCAAGCGGGCGCACATCATGGGCGTGGTGGTCAAGGCGATCACCATCGACACGCCAATGGCCACCGACAGCGTGACCGCAAACTCGCGGAACAGCCGACCGATGATGCCGCCCATGAACATGATGGGGATGAACACGGCCACCAAAGAGAGGCTCATGGAGAGCACCGTGAAGCCCACCTCGCGGGCGCCGCGCAAGGCCGCGTCAAAGGGCGACATGCCCGCCTCGATGTGACGCGAGGTGTTCTCGAGCACCACCACGGCGTCGTCCACCACAAAGCCCGCCGCCACGGTCAGCGCCATCAAGGACAGGTTGTCCAGGCTGTAGCCGCACAGGTACATGACGGCAAAGGCGCCCATCAGCGAGACGGGCACCGTGATGGCCGGGATCACGGTGGCGCGGGCGCTGCGCAAAAACACGAAGACCACGGCCACCACCAGCCCAATTGAGATCAGCAGCGTGCGCTCGACCTCGCGCAGGCTGGCGCGGATGGTGCGCGTGCTGTCGGACACCACCGTCATGTTGATGGCGCTGGGCACCGAGGCTTTCAAGGTCGGGATCAGCGCGATGACCTGGTCGACGGTGTCGATCACGTTGGCGCCAGGCTCGCGGCGCACCATCAACTGCACCGAAGGTTTGCCATTGGTCAGGCCGGCGTTGCGCAGGTCTTGCACCGAGTCGACCACGTCGGCCACATCGCTCAGGCGCACGGGCGCGCCGTTGCGCCAGGCCACCACCAGCGGCGCGTAGTCTGAGGCGGTGCGGGCCTGGTCGTTGGCCCCGATTTGCCAGTGGCGATCGCCCTGTTCCAGCGCGCCCTTGGGGCGGTTGGCGTTGGCCGCCACGATGGCGCTGCGCACGGCCTCGACGCCCACGCCCAGGGTTTGCAGCGCGGGTGGGTTGAGCTCGACGCGCACGGCTGGCAAAGACGCGCCACCCACGTCCACCTGTCCCACGCCTTTGACCTGCGAGATTTTTTGCGCCAGCACGGTCGAGGCCGCGTCGTACATCTGCCCGGTCGACAAGGTGTCTGAGGTCAGGTTGATGATGAGCACGGGCGCATCAGCGGGGTTGACCTTGCGGTAGGTCGGGTTGCTGGGCAGGCCCGTGGGCAAGAGGCCGCGCGCGGCGTTGATGGCCGCTTGCACGTCGCGGGCGGCGCCGTTGATGTCGCGGCTCAAATCAAACTGCAGCGTGATGCGCGTGGACCCGAGGGACGAGGACGAGGTCATCTCGGTCACCCCGGCGATGCGGCCCAAGGTGCGCTCCAGCGGCGTGGCCACGGTGGCGGCCATGGTGTCGGGGCTGGCGCCGGGCAAAGACGCGCTCACCGAGATGGTGGGGAAGTCCACCTGCGGCAAGGCCGACACCGGCAGCAGCCCAAAGCCCAAAGCGCCCGCCAGCGCAATGGCCAGCGTCAGCAAGCAGGTGGCAATGGGCCGGTGGATGAACAGGCTGGACAGGCCGCCGCTGCGCTCCACGCTCATGCCGCGGCTCCGCGCCAGCGCTTTTGCAGGCGGTCAAAGGCCAGGTAGATGATGGGCGTGGTGAACAGGGTCAAGGCCTGGCTGACGATCAAGCCGCCCACCATGGTCAGGCCCAGCGGGTGGCGCAACTCCGAGCCCACGCCGGTGCCCAGCATCAAGGGCAAGGCGCCCAGCAAGGCCGCCAGCGTGGTCATCAAAATGGGCCGAAAGCGCAGCAGGCAAGCCTGGTGGATGGCTTCGCGGGCGCTGAGGCCTTGCTCGCGTTCGGCCTCCAGCGCGAAGTCGATCATCATGATCGCGTTCTTCTTGACGATGCCAATGAGCAGCACGATGCCGATGATGGCGATCACGCCCAGGTCTTGTCCGGCCATCACCAGGGCCAGCAAAGCGCCCACGCCCGCCGAGGGCAAGGTCGACAAGATCGTGACCGGGTGGATGGTGCTTTCATACAGCACGCCCAGCACGATGTACATGGTCACGATGGCCGCCAGGACCAGCCACAGCGTGTTCGACAGCGAGGCCCGAAACGCCAGCGCAGCGCCTTGAAACCCCATGCGCACGCTGGCGGGCATGCCCAGCTCGCTTTGTGCTTGCTCGATGGCGGTCACCGCATCGCCCAGCGACGCGCCATGGCGCAGGTCAAACGACACCGTGGCCGATGGGAACTGCCCCAGGTGGTTGATGGCCAGCAGCGCGGGCTGCTCGCTCAAGCGTGCGACGCTGGACAGGCGCACGGGCGCGCCATTGCTGCTGGGCACCATCAGCTCGTCTAAGGCCTGCGGCCCCATCTGGAAGCTGGGTGCGACCTCCAGCACCACGCGGTACTGGCTGGTTTGCGTGAAGATGGTCGAGGCCAAGCGTTGCCCAAAGGCGTTGTAGAGCGCGTTGTCGATGCCGGCCACGGTCACGCCCAGCCGCGCGGCCGCGTCGCGGTCGATGTCGATGTGCGCTTGCAAACCACGGTCTTGCAGGTCGCTGCTGACATCGCGCAGCAAGGGCAGGCCTTGCAGCTTGTCGACCAGGCGGGGCGTCCAGGTCAGCACCTCGTCCAGGCTGCCGCTGTCGAGCGTGAGGCGGTAGGGCGTGCGGCCCACACCGGCGTCTAGGCTGAGGTCTTGCACAGGCTGCATGAACAACTCGATGCCGCTGACGTCTTGGCTGGCCGTTTGCAGGCGCCGCGCCACCGTGCTGGCGTTGTCGCGCTGACCATGCGGCTTGAGGTTGATCAGCATGCGGCCGTTGTTGAGCGTCGCGTTGCTGCCGTCCACACCGATGAAGGACGTCAGGCTTTGCACCGCCGGGTCTTTCAAGATCAGTGCGGCCAGCGCCTGCTGACGCGTGGCCATGGCCGCAAACGACACCGACTGCGGCGCCTGGGTGGTGGCCTGGATCACACCCGTGTCTTGCACCGGGAAAAAGCCCTTGGGCACCAGCACATACAACAGCACGGTCAAGGCCACCGTCAGGCCCGCCACCAGCAAGGTCAGGCCTTGGTGGCGAAACACCCATTGCAAGCCACGGTCGTAGCGGGCGATCAGGCCATCGATGAAGCGGCCACTGAAGGCGTGAAAGCCCGTTGCAGCTTGGCCCGGCTCGGGGGGTGGCGTGTGGCGCAGCAATCGCGCGCACATCATGGGCGTGAGCGTCAGCGAGACCACCGCCGAGATCAAAATGGCCACCGCCAGCGTGATGGCGAACTCGCGGAACAAGCGCCCCACCACGTCGCCCATGAACAGCAGCGGGATCAGCACGGCCACCAACGAAAAGGTGAGCGAGATGATGGTGAAGCCAATTTGCTTAGAGCCCTTGAGCGCCGCTGCCATGGGCGCTTCGCCCTCTTCGATGTAGCGGCTGATGTTCTCGATCATCACGATGGCGTCGTCGACCACAAAGCCCGTGGCAATGGTCAGGGCCATCAACGTGAGGTTGTTGACCGAGAACCCCGCCAGGTACATGACGCCGAAGGTGCCCACCAGCGACAGCGGCACGGTCACGCTGGGAATGAGGGTGGCCGGCACGCTGCGCAAGAACAGGTAGATCACCATGACCACCAGGGCCACGGACAAGGCCATCTCGAACTGCACGTCTTCAACCGATGCGCGGATGGTGGTGGTGCGGTCGGTCAGCACGCTGACCTCGATGGCACCGGGCAAGGTGGCTTGCAGCTGCGGCAAAACCTGCTGGATGCGGTTGACCGTGTCGATCACATTGGCGCCAGGTTGGCGTTGCACATTGATGACCACGGCGGCGCGCTGGTTGGCCCAGGCGGCGAGCTTGTTGTTCTCGGCGCCATCGAGCAGCTCGGCCACATCGCCCAGGCGAATGGGCGCGCCATTTTTATAGGCGATGACCAAGTTGCGGTACTCGCTGGCCGACTTGAGTTGGTCGTTGGCGTCGATGGTGGAGGCCCGCAAAGGCCCATCAAAGCTGCCTTTGGCTTGGTTGACGTTGGCGTTGCCAATGGCGGTGCGCACGTCGTCCAGGCTCAAACCCAGCGCGGCCAAGGCCTTGGGGTTGGCGCTGATGCGCACGGCCGGCCGCTGCCCGCCGCTGATGCTGACCAGGCCCACGCCCGGCAATTGAGAGAGCTTTTGCGCCAGGCGCGCATCGATCAAATCTTGCACCTGCGTGAGCGGCAAGGTGGCCGAGCTCACGCCCAGCGTGATCACCGGTGCATCGGCCGGGTTGACCTTGTTGTAGACCGGCGGCATCGGCAGGTCCGACGGCAACAGGTTGCTGCCCGCGTTGATGGCGGCTTGCACCTCTTGCTCGGCCACATCCAGCGCCAGGCTCAGGTCAAACTGCAAGGTGATGACCGAGGCCCCGCCCGAGCTGCTGCTCGTCATGCTGTTGAGGCCCGGCATCTGGCCGAACTGGCGCTCGAGTGGCGCCGTGACCGACGAGGTCATGACCTCGGGCCCCGCGCCGGGGTAGAGCGTCACCACCTGGATGGTCGGGTAGTCGACCTCGGGCAGCGACGACACGGGCAGCAGCCGGTAGGCCATCAGCCCGGCCAGCAAGATGGCCAGCATCAGCAGCGAGGTCGCCACCGGCCGCAAGATGAACAAGCGCGACAGGTTCATGGCTGCGACGCACCCGAGGCGTGGGCTTGCGCCTCGCGCTTGCTCACGTCCACCTTGGCGCCGTCGCGCAGCTTGTCCAGGCCGTCGATCACGACCACGTCATTGGCTTGCAAGCCCTTCGTGATTTGCACGCGGCCCGCGTCGCTGAAGCCCACGCTCACGGGCTGCACCTTCACGCTCTGGTCGGGCAAGACCACGTAGACGAAGGTGCCCTGGGTGCCGCGTTGGATGGCTGCATCGGGCGCGCTCAGCACGCCTTGCAGGTGTTGTACGCGCAGGCGCACGTTCACGAACTGGTTGGGGAACAGACGCTGGTCGGCGTTGTCAAACACCGCTTTGGCCTTGACGGTGCCTGTGCTGACGTCGATCTGATTGTCCAGCGTCAGCAACTGGCCTTGGGCCAGTGGGCTGCTGCCATCGCGGTCGGTGGCCGTGACGGGCAGTGCGTGGCCCGGCTTGCTTTGCGCCAAGACCGCAGGCAGCCTGTCTTGCGGCACGGCAAAAACCACCGAGGCCGGCTGCACTTGCGTGATGGTGGCCAGGCCATTGGTGTCGGTGCTGTGCACCATGTTGCCGGCATCGACTTGTCGCAGGCCGATGCGCCCGCTCAAGGGCGAGGTCACACGTGTGAAGCTCAATTGCAGCCGCGCGCTGTCGACGCTGCCCTGGTCGGTCAACACCAAGCCTTCGTACTGGTGCACCAGCGCGAGCTGGTTGTCGACCTGTTGCTGAGATCCGGCGTCTTGGCTCAAGAGCGCCCGGTAGCGCGCAAGGTCATTGCGTGCGTTTTGCAATTGCGCCTGATCGCGCTGCAAAGCGCCTTGGGCTTGCGTGAGCTGCACCGCAAAAGGACGCGGATCGATCTCGACCAGCAAGTCGCCGGCCTTGACCAGTTGCCCCTCTTTGAACAAGACCTTTTGCAACAGGCCGTCGACCCGCACACGCACCGTGGCCGTCTGCGTGGGTATCACCGTGCCAATGGCGTTGAAGGCCACGTCCATGTCGCCCAAGGTGACCTGGGCAGTGCGCACGGTGGTGGGGCGGTTGCCACCACGGCCGCCGCCATCGCCGCCGCCTTTGCCGTATGCAGCTGAGGCAGCCTGGCCTGAGCCTGCTGCGCCCTCACCGCCTTGCTGGCTTTTGACGTGCCATCGCCAAGCGCCTGCACCGACCGCGCCTGCGATCAACAGCAATGCCCACCATGAAAGACGCCCGCGGGCGTGTCTGTGTGTCAACACGGGTGCTCCAGAAATGCTCAATTCGAAACGAATTGTTGGGCATTGTGGTGACCCGTTTGGTGCTGGCCTGTAAAGATATGCGAAATGCGCGCTGCACAGGACTTTGCAATGCCTTGACGCGCCAGCAAGCTGCGGGTGTCAATATCTCGCCGTGAACAGGAGATCCACATGCGTCCATTCCGTGCACCGCAGGCCAGCGTTTGCTTGGCCTTGACCCTGAGCCTGAGCCTGCTGAGCTTGGGAGCCCATGCCGACGGGCGCCACGACCGAGATGGCCGCTATGGCCGTGACGGCCGCGGAGCGGTGGTCTTTGACACCCGCTACCACCACGATCGCTTCTACCCCAGCGCAGGCTATGTGGTGGGTGGCCTGCCTTTGGGCAGCCTCAGCGTGGGCTTCAACCGGGGGCATTACTACTACAGCAGCGGCGTTTGGTTCCAGCCCTATGGCCCGCGCTATGTGGTCGTGAACCCGCCGATGGGCGTGGCCGTGCCGGTGCTGCCACCTCAGTACAGCACGGTGTGGGTGGGCGGCGCGCCGTACTACTACGCCAATGGCGTGTATTACACGTCGGTGCCAAACCAGGGCTATGTGGTCAGCAGCCCGCCGCCAGCCGAACTGGCCGTGCAAGTGCCAACACCGGCGCCAGCCACCTTGCCTGAGCCCATCTTGTACCCCCGCAGTCAGCAAAGCGCCATGCAAACCCAGGCCGACCGGCAAGCCTGCAACCGCTGGGCCTCAGAGCAGCCAGGGGCGACGGATCCCAGCGTCTACCAACGCGCTCAGGCCGCTTGCTTGGACGGACGCGGCTACACGGTGCGTTGACCGGTGCGCTGACCCCATCGCTGCACCGACTTTGCGTGGCTGGCACCATGTCCGCATGAACAAGCAGCGGCACTCCTACACCGTGGCCCAGGGGCATGGCCTGGCGCACGACCCCTTCAATGCCATCGTGGGGCCGCGGCCCATCGGGTGGATCTCGTCGCACAGCGCAGACGGCGTCCTCAACCTGGCGCCCTACAGCTTTTTCAACGCCTTCAACTACACGCCCCCGCTGATCGGCTTTGCCAGCATTGGCTACAAAGACACGGTGCGCAACGTGGCGCAAACGCGTGAGTTCGTCTGGAACCTGGCCACGCGCGACCTGGCCCAGGCCATGAACACCACCTGCGCCGCCGTGGGCCCCGAGGTCGACGAATTTGCTTTGGCCGGCTTGACGCCAGAGCCCTCGATGTTGGTGGCTGTGCCCCGCGTGCAAGAAAGCCCCGTGGCTTTCGAGTGCCGGCTGACGCAAATCGTGCAATTGCAAGGCGCCGATGGCACTTTGGTGGACACCTGGTTGACGCTGGGTGAGGTCGTGGCGGTGCACATCGACCCCGATCTGATCCGCAATGGCGTGTACGACACCGCCGCGGCCCAGCCCATTTTGCGCGGGGGCGGTCCGGCCGATTACTTCGCCATCACCCCTGACAACCGCTTCCAGATGGCGCGACCTGTGACCCCCGCATGAACGGGCCTTGTGCCTGTCATGGAGTGGGCGCATGATGCTGTAAAGCAGGCCGCGTTTTCGCGCAGCCGCGCAATTCCCATCAGGCGCCCATGACCAGCGATTTCATCCGCAACCATTCGCCCCAAGACACGGAAACCGTCATCAGCAACGACGGCCTGCGCTACGCTTCAAAACCGCCTGGGTCGCCTTTTGCACCCGGCTCCAGTGGTTCTTATTCCACAATGTCGTGCTTCTGGTGCGGGCTGCACCGGGGCGGCACCCAGCGCAAACTGGCGCGCATCATGGGCCGGGCCCGGGTGGTGTGCGACCCGGTGTGTGGCGCCAACCCGGCGTCCAAGGCCGTGCCCAAGGCCGAGCCTGATCCTGCAGACAAGGCCTGATCCCACCTCAGCTCTGGCTTGGTCAGGCTGCTGGCGGCGTCTGCGCTGACACGCGCTCAATGAAGCTGCGCACTTTGTTCGCAAAGCCCCTGGGGTCAGAGATCAACACCCAGTGGCCGGCGTCGATTTCTTCGCGCTCGAGTTGCGGCACCCAAAGTGGCAAATCTTGGCTGGGCCAGCGGGTCACGTAGTTGTCTTTGATCGGCACCAGGACCATCACCGGCGCTTGGGCATGCCGCTCACGCGGTGCCAGCAAACGCTGGAACACATTGGCGCGGTACAGCCAAACCCCATTGGCCCCGTCGGTGTTTTGCGTGGCGCGGGGGTGGATCTCGACACCTTCAAGGTGGCGCATCACCCAGGGCCAGCCTCGTCCCAAGAAGGTGTGCCACTGCAGCTCTGCCAGCCAGGGCAGCTGGAACATGTACACGTACCAAGACTTCAGCATTTGAACGGTGAGTTGGTAGACGTGTGCCGGTGTTGGTTTGAGCAAGCGGCTGCGGATCCAAAAGCCCAGGTGGTCCAGACAAGGCCCTGAGCAGGACACGTAAGACGCGATGCGGCCCTTGAGCGCGGGCTCCGTGGCGAACTCCCACGACTGCACCGACCCCCAGTCGTGCGCCACCAGGTGCACGGGCTGGTTCGGGCTCACGGCGTCGATCACCGCCGTGAAGTCGGCCAGCAAGCGATCGAGCTTGTACGCAGCCCGCCCGGTGGGCTTGAAAGACTCGCCGGCACCGCGCACGTCGTAGGCCACCACGCGGTAGGGTCCTGCCAAATGCTCGGCCACGTCGCGCCACTCACTGCGGTTGTCGGGGTAGCCGTGGACCAGCACGATCACGGGCGCATCGGGTGGCCCCCAGCTGTCGGCGCGCAAGGTGCCATCGGGCCCCTGGATGTCAAAGGTGGTGCAGGGGATGCTGGGCTTCATGGGGCAATCAGGTCGTACAGAGAGAAGGGGCTCAGGCCGATGGTGGTGATGCGCTCGACCACCAGCGCTTCGGAGCTGAGCCCGCTTGCGAGCCCGCAGACCGTGTGATCTCGGTCGGACGCGTTGCGGGTGTCGAGAGGCCTCAGCGCTTGAAGTTGCCGCCGTGCGCCGCTGCCGACGCTGCGGGTGAGCTCTCCAAGTAGGCCATCGCTTGCTGGGTGTTGCCCTCTGCGCCAGGGTGGAACCATGGCGAGAAGTAGCGCGTTGCTGCCGACAACACATGCAGCAAATTGGGCAAGTGCCCCTTGCGCGAGCTGCTCAACCAGCCGCGCACGAAGCCGGGTTGCTTGGGTTGGGCAGGGTCGAGCTTCATCATGAAGCGGTTGCCCTGGAAGACCAAGGTCAGCAGCAAGGGCATCACGATCAGCATGTGCAGGCTGCGCTCGAAGTAGGTGCCGCCCATGTGCGTGAACAGGTCGTGCGCCACAGAGCGGTGCTCCACCTCTTCGGCGCCGTGCCAGCGCAGCAGGTCCAGCATCATGGGGTCGGCCTTGGCTTCGTCCAGGGCCTTGGCGTCCAGCACCCATTGGCCGAGGTAGCCAAAAAAGTGCTCGAGCGAGGCAATGATGCCCAGTTGCTGGCGCAGCCAAAAACGCGATTTGCCAACGTTCAGGCCGAAGGGCTTTTCGCCCAGGTAATGCGAGAACAAGCGGTCGATGCGTTGCGTGAACGGCTTGGCGTCCATGCCGTGGGCCGCGTAGTAATGCTTGATCACGCCTTCGTGCGAACGCGAGTGAATCGCTTCTTGGCGCATGAAGCCCTTGGCGTCGGCATGCACCACCGGGTCGGTCACCATGGGCAGGGCCTTGTTGTAGACGCGGCAGAACCACATCTCGCCTGCGGGGAACAGCAGGTGCAATACGTTGATGGTGTGGGTGGCGAACGGGTCGCCGGGCAACCACTGAACGGGCGTTTGCTGCCAGTCGAACTTGACATGACGAGGTTGCAACTCATGGCGAGCGGCGGTCGGAGCGTTGGTGTCCATGCTGTTTGAAGCCCGGATGGGCAATGCACTATCGTTTCAAGAGGGTATCGGTGCTTGCGCCGCACGAACAGCATCACAGCCGACAAAGCGGCATTGCTGGCGACAGAAAAGCCGTTTTTGGGCAACCCCAGCGGTGTTTGAAACCTCTGTCGTTCAACGGCTGATCGACGGCTGTGGATCGCCTCTCATTCAATGACCACGCACAGCGCCGCGCGGTCGGCATACTTTCTTGCCTGGGCCATGTGGCCTGAGCAATCGCCCCTGCTGCAAGAACTGCAAGGCTTGCCGCCGATGCTGATCCAAGTTGGCAGCCAGGAAACGCTCTTGGCGGATGCGACCCGCCTGGCCCAACGTGCGCGCTCGCGCGTTGGTGCGCTGACAGACAGTCGAGCGCCCCAGCTTTGCGCAAACTGACCCCGACATCCCGTCGACAACAAAGGGTCCACATGACAAAGTCATTCAAACTTCGCACCGCCATGGCCGTTCTGCTCATCGGCATCTGGCCGCTCGCCCACGCCCAAACCATGGCCAAGCCAGCGTACAAAGCGGAAAAAGCGCGCATCACGGCTGACTACAAGGTCGCCAAGGCAGCGTGTTCATCGCTGGCTGGCAACGCGAAGGACGTTTGCGTTGAAGAAGCCAAGGGCAAGGAGAAGACCGGCTTGGCCGAGGCCGAGCATGCCTACACCGGCAAGGCTTCAGACATGCAAAAGGTTCGGGTCGTCAAGGTCGATGCGGCTTACAACATCGCCAAGGAAAAGTGCGATGACAAGGTCGACAAAGCCAAGGACCTGTGCGTGGAAGAAGCCAAGACCTTGCACACCAAGGCGCTGGCCGATGCCAAGCTGGGCAAAGAGATCGCCGAGTCCACAACCGATGCGATGCAAGACAAGCGCGAGGCCGATCACAAGCTGGCCGTTGAGAAGTGCAATGGCATGGCCGGCCCGGCCAAGACGAACTGCCTGGCTACCGCAGACGCCCAATCTGGCAAGAAGTGATGGCGGTGGGTTGCGGCGCCAGACGGTGTTCGCGCTAAGTTCTCTAGCGAACAGACCGAACGCCGCGCAGGCATGAGCATGGGTTGCGCAGAGGGCTGAAAAGTCAGCCCGCTGCGAACCCAACCTACCGAAAGCCCATCATGAAATTTGAACTCAAGCGCAGTGCCCTGGCTCTCACGTTCGCAGCGACCTGCGGTCTGGCGCAAGCAACCCCTTTGCTGGTCGAGGCGTTCACCGCCAACGTCGATGTGACGCCCACCTTCTTCGGTGGCACTTTGTTGGACTCGGCCATCACCCACATCAGCAACGCCAGCTACAACGGCTTTGCGCGCACGGCGGTGTACGACACGGGCTCGGGTCTCGACTTCTATTACCAGTTCAGCAATGACCCCAGCTCGGTCAACGGCCTTGAGCGTTTCACCGGCTACAACTTCACGAGCGTGGGCGCCACAACGCCGTTGCAGGTTTATCAGACCTCTGCCGCCTTCGGCATTTTCTTGACCGGCACCGAAAAAGCCGATTACGCCGATCGCACCTCGCTGGGCGTGGTGGGCTTCAGCTTCGTGCCCAATGGCGCGTCCAAGGTCAATCCCGGCACCACCAGCTTCACGCAGATCTTGCGCACGCCTGCGCGGAACTACACCGCGGGCAACTTCGGTTTGCTGGACGGCATTGGTGACAACGCCGCAGGCTTTGCCACCTCGGCCGTGCCTGAGCCCGCCACCGGCACCTTGATGTTGGTGGGCTTGGGTGTGTGTGCCTTGGTCAGCCGCCGTCGGCTGAGCTCGTCGATTTGATGGGCTGAGTGGGCTGGACGTCGCTTTGCGTCAAGGTCATCAAGACATCGGCGTACCAAGCGACGTTCAGCCCCAGCGACTCATCGACTTGCCGGTCTCGCGTGCTGACATCCAGCCGCGATGAGTGCACGCCCAGCAATTTCCAGGGCAGGTATTGGCAAGCCGTGTCATGGGCTGCGGCCTTGATGACCACTGGCGCCCCGCTGGTGCCGCTGTGCATGCGGGCATCGGTGATGAACATGCTCTGCCCCTGAAAGCGCAGCCCGAACGAAGACGCGATCACCGCCTGTCTGGCCACCGGCAGGTGGTGCAGCGCGTCGTGAAAGCCCATGGGGAAGCCGACGATCAACAAGGCCTGCCCGACCTTGATGTCGTCCAGCGATTGCAGCAAGTGCTGGGGCGTGAAGGCGCACAGCTTGTTGGGGGGCATCCGACGCTTGTCGATCTCGATGACGGCCACGTCCACATCGTGGTTGAGGCCGCTGCACTGTCGCCACACGCCTTGGCCTTGTCGGTACAACAGGATCGACAGCCCGGTGGACTGTGTGGCGTTGTCGGCCTGGGTGTGCAGCGTGATCTCCACGCGGTCTGGGAAGTGCCGGCTGGGCACGTCGATCAAGACATGGCGGCTGGTGACCAGGAACAAGCGCTCATCGCGTGCGAAGAAAAAGGCACTGGCCTGGGTCAAGGGGCGGCGCCCTTTGAATGTGAGGATTTGGGTGACGCTCAGCAGCAAGGTTTCGATCATGGCTCCACCGGTCAAGACGGCGCCCGATGTCGGGCCGCCAGCGACCGAGCTTGGCTTTGCGCCGGCTTGCCGTCTGTGCGGCAGCGCACGGTCAGCGCGGGCGGGGTGCCGTGGCCGTTCGCACTTGTGCGCCTCTGACTTCAAAGCGCACCGCTTCGATGACCTTGGCTTGTGCATCGACCAGTTCGAGCTGGTGCTTGCCCGGCCACAAGGCCCAGGCCGTGTGCACGGCTGGGCCCAAACGTTTGCCGTCGAGCCGCCATGACCACTTGGGCGAGACCCCGGACACGGGCGTGAACATGAGCTTTTGCGCATGCAGCGGGATGTCTGGGTCGAGCGCGATGATCGACTTGTCCGCTGGGGCGTGGATCAGCGTGCGTGCCGCACCCATGGCGCTGGCGAGCTGGATGTGGGCTTGCTCGGTGCCTGCCATGAACCACTCGGATCGCAGCGGCTCCAGTTCGCGCTCGAAGCGCACGCTTTGTTGGATCAGGCCCGCAGGGGGGGCGGGGGCTTGGCCTGCCAAGGGGTCGGGGTGGCGTCGGTGCAACTCGTCCATCACGGCCCGCCAGATGGGGGCGGCGCCCGTGGTGCCCGACACGTTCCACATCGGGTCGCCTTGCGCATTGCCCACCCACACGCCCACGGTGTAGCGCTTTGAAAACCCGATGCACCAGTTGTCGCGCATGTCTTTGCTGGTGCCGGTTTTGACCGCAGCCCAATAGCGCGCGGCCAAGGCGTTGTCCAGCCCGAAGGTGGGCACGCGGGCCTCGCGGTCGGCCAGCACATCGGCCACGATGAAGGCCGCAGCGGGGTTCATCGCTTGGGTGTCTGGCTCCCGCCTTGCGCTAGCTTGCGGCAGCGCTCGCCAAGGCGTCACGCGCCCCCCATTGGCCAGTGCCCGGTAGGCATTGGTGAGTGAAGCCAGTGTCACTTCGGCCGAGCCCAAAGCCAGGCTGTAGCCGTAGTAATCGCCGTTGTGGTCGATGGGCAGGCCCAAGGCCGAGAGCCTTTGTGCAAAGCGTTCAGGGGTCACCATGACCAAGGTGCGCACCGCCGGCACGTTCAAAGACGAGCCCAGTGCGGTGCGCAGCGACACCGGGCCTTTGAAGGCGTGGTCGTAGTTCTGCGGGATGTACAGGCCGCCACCGGTGGTCAAGCCCACGGGCGAGTCGTCCAGCACGGAGGCGGCGGTCAGCCAGCGTTGCTCGATGGCGATCTCGTACAGAAAGGGCTTGAGCGTGGAGCCCGCCTGCCGCCGTGCCACCACGCCATCGACATCGGCCGCTTGCGATAGGCCGCCGCTGGAGCCTACCCAGGCCAGCACCTCGCCGGTGGCGTTGTCGAGGGCGATCAGCGCGCCGTCCTCAACGTGCCGGTCGCGCAACTCGTTCAAGCGCTGGCGCAGCGTGTCACGCGCAAAGCGCTGCAGGCGCGCATCCAGCGTGGTGGCCACGCGGGTGGGGCGTGGCGTGCCACTGGGCAGCGCGGCCAGCACACGCCGGGCCAGGTGAGGCGCCACTTGCGCATCGGCGTCCAGCCGCTCAGCGCGGTGGCTGGCCAGCACCTGGGCCGTGTAGGTGGCCAGGGTGCTGCAGTGGGGCTGCAGGCCTTGTTCCTGCAGCACGGCGCAAGCCCGCGCGGCCACGCGCATGGCCGGTGCATTGGGCGCGCGGATCAGCGCGGCAGCCACCGCAGCCTCTTCGGCGTTCAAGCCACTGGGGTATTTCTGGAACAGCTGGGCCGACAAGGCCGAGATGCCCACGAGTTCACCCCGAAAGCTGACCAGGTTGAGGTAAGCCTCCAGGATCTGGTCCTTGCGCCATTGCCTCTCCAGCCGCCAAGCGGTGGCGGCCTGGCCCACCTTGGCCATCACAGAACGGCTTGCTTGCCCGCTGCGGGGCATGGCCAGGTCCTGGTCCAACAG
>CANCFV010000087.1 GCA_947377275.1 Burkholderiales bacterium
TCCGCAGCAATCTGTTCTACTTTAATTTTTTCACCGATGGCAACTTTGTATTGTTTGCCGCCGGTTTTTATGACCGCGTACATGTTGAGACCTTTCAAGAAAAGAACTTCTTCGCCTTATCATGAGCACGGCAAAGCCGTACCCTCACAAAGCGAAGCTCTCCACTCTAGCACGGTCTGCTTGCGATGTAAAGGGGCGCTGCGGTCCGACCAGATCGCCGTCCCCCGCGCCGCCCGCCTGCTGGGCCTTGGCTGCAGCGAGCTGAGCGGCATCGCCCGACGCGGCTGAGCCCCACTTGAAGAAGCTCAGCACCTCGTCGCGTTTGGCCAGTGCGTCGGCATGCCCCAACTCGATCAGCTCCCGCGTGAACGAGGACTCGAACAAGAGGTAGCTGGCCAGGGCCGACCCGCGGGCACGCTTGCCGGTGCCGTACACGCCCACCGCACGCAGCATCGCACGCACAGCCGGGGGCAACGCCCACAGGTGGCGCGCCGCGATGTCATCGATGCGCTGGCTGGGCGCGATCACCAGGATGTCGACGGGGCGCAGGTGGCTGGCAGCCCGCTGTTCTTCGGTCAACACGCTCAAGGTCTTGTTGACGCGTTGCATGCGTTCGATGTCGACCGCCAGCGCATCCAGGAAGATGCTGGACATGGCGTGGCCAGCAATTTGCGCCAGGTTGGGGTACTCCAGCACGGCTTCGCGCGGCGCGGGTGGCTCATGCAGACGCCCTGCCCCGATCACCAAAATGCGGTCGGCACCCAGGTGGATGGCAGGTGAAATGGGCGCAGCCTGGCGCATGGAGCCGTCGCCAAAATAATGGGCCCGCCCCTCAACCTCCAGCTGGATGGCCGGGAAGACGAAGGGGATTGCCGACGAGGCCATGAGGTGGTTGATGCTGAGCTCGTCGCGCACGCTCAAGCGCTGCGACCGAGCCCAAGGCGCGATGGGCTTGGCGCTGTCGTAGAAGGTGACGTGCTCGCCCGTGGTGTAACTGGATGCCGATACGGCCACGGCGTCGAGGTGCCCTTCGGCCATCAGCTGAGGCAAGCGCTCGGTGCGAAAGAGCTGCGGCAAGAATTCGCGCAAGGGCTCGTTGTCAAGCAACGAGCGTGGACGGGCTCGGCGCCAGCGCGCCATGGCCCACCCCAATGAGAACAGCGTCAGCCACTTGGCGCCGCTGCGGATCACACCCAGCGAGTCCGAGTGGTACACCTGCTCGGCACGGAAGTCGCGCCAGACCTCAACCATCAGGCGCAAGGCCAGGTCGTAGTGGTCGGCCTGGCAAGCCAGCGCCAAGCCGTTGATGGCGCCGGCCGACGTGCCGCAGATGATGGGGAATGGGTTGGTGCGTGATCGGTCACCGGCCTCGCGGCGGATTTGCTGCAAGGCTTGGAGGACACCCACCTGGTACGCCGCGCGGGCGCCGCCTCCGGTGAGGATCAATGCGGTTTTTCCGGTCGTGCTCATGGACTGTTATCGGTCGCCGTGATGACTCCATGTAGCGCGACGAGCGGAGCGCTGCGCACCTCAGGGGTGAGCAAGCGCCATTTCGTCACACAGCGCTCACCAGCCGCAGGCCGAGTCGCCCTCGGGCTTGCCCAGGCCGTAAACCTCTTGCAGCGTCTGCCAGGCCTCTTCGGCCGTTTCGACGTAGCGGAACAGGTGAACGTCGTCTGGGCTGATCATGCCGGTGTCGACCAGGTGGTCGAAGTTGATCAGCTTGGTCCAGAAGTCGCGCCCAAACAGCAGCACGGGGCGCTTGCGGCACTTGCCGGTCTGGATCAAGGTGAGGGTTTCGAACAACTCGTCGAGGGTGCCAAAGCCACCCGGGAAGCACACCAGGGCCACCGAGCGCATCAAGAAGTGCATCTTGCGCAGCGCAAAGTAGTGGAACTGGAAGCACAGCTTGGGCGTGATGTAGGGGTTGGGCTCTTGCTCGTGGGGCAAGACGATGTTGAGGCCCAGGCTCTTGCCCCCCACCTCGAATGCACCCCGATTGCCCGCTTCCATGACGCCCGGGCCGCCGCCGGTGACCACGTAGATCGGGGTGACCAGCTGCGCTGAGTGCTCGGTGACGATGCTGGCAAAGCGGCGCGCCTCTTCGTAAAAGCGCGACATGCCGACCTGGCTCTTGGCCACGCGGATGGCCTGCTCGCGCGCGGCACCTTCTGACAAGGCCTGGGCTTCGGCGAGCTTGGCCTGAGCGTCTTCGGCCGGCAGGATGCGGGCACTGCCAAACACCACGATGGTGGAGGTGATGTTCTCTTCGCGCTGCACCATCTCGGGCTTGAGCAATTCAAGCTGCATGCGCACGGGGCGCAGATCAGGGTGGAGCAAAAATTCAGGGTCGGCAAAGGCCAGGTCGTAGCTGCTCTCGGGGCCCGCGTACAAGGCCGGCTTGCTGGCGTTGCGGGCGTCTTGCACCGCGGTCGGGAAGTTGCGCTCCAGCAGCTCTTTGGGGTTGTTCATGGTCAACGGTCCTGCTCAGGTTGCCGCGCCCCTCGGGCGAGGTCAAGTCAGTATGCCGCCAGCCCCCTGGCGTGAAGGCCCAAACAGCCCGGCATCTTGTAGGTGAGTTGCGCTTTCGCCTCAGACATGGGGGCTGCCGCACACGGGGCAGTGGGGATCACGCGGCACACGCAGCTCGGTCCAGCGCCAATCACGGCCATCGAGCATCAGCAATCGCCCCGCCAGGCTGCTGTGCGAGGCGACCTCAGGTGCCTTGCCCAAAGCGAGCAGCTTGATGGCCTCGCCCGCCTGCATCACACCCATCATGCCCACCACCGGGGCGAAAACACCCAACAAGGCGCACCGGGCTTCGGCGGGCGGCGCATCGGGTGGGAACAGGCAGGCGTAGCAGGGGCTGGCCGCCTCGCGCGGGTCAAACACACTGATCTGACCATCGAAACGGAGGGCTGAGGCCGACACCAGCGGCACGCCAGCCCGTACACAGGCGAGGTTGATGGCTTGTCGGATGGCGAAGTGGTCGGTGCAATCGAGCACGACATCGGCCTGGGGCACCCACTCGGCGAGCAAAACCTCATCGGCCGCTTGGGCCAATGTGTGCACGCGCACGCCCGGATTGATTTGGCCCATGGCCTGCGCGGCCGAGGCCACTTTGGGCTGGCCGACACGTTCGGTGGTGTGTGCGATCTGGCGCTGCAAATTGGTGAGGTCGACCACGTCAGGGTCGACCACCGTGATGCGCCCCACACCACTGGAAGCCAGGTACATCAGGGCTGGCGCACCCAAACCACCCGCCCCGATCACCAGGGCATGGGCGGACATCAAGCGCTCTTGGGCTTCTTCAGACCACTCGTCCAGCAGCAGGTGGCGGCTGTAGCGAAGGCGCTGCTCGTCGTCCACGGTGCTGCTGGCTGCTCAACAGGGGCAGGTTTACTGCGCCTTGTCCTTGCCGTCTTCGGCTTTGCGCTCGGTCATGGTCTTGGAGGCCACCACCGGCTTGCCTTGCAGCTTGTTCAGCGCCTGTTGCAACGGGAAGTCTTCAGCGGCGCCAAACTCGGCCAATGGCTTGGGGGCTTCGGCTTTTTTGGCGTTGGCCTCTTCCAGCTTCTTGACGGCTTCTTCGCGGGCCTTCTCACGGGCCGCGTCCTTCACCTCAGAGCCTTGGCCGCTGGTGATGTGCTTGTCGAGGTCGGCTTCACGCATGCGCAGGGCCGAGAACAGGTTGCCTTCGGCGCTTTCGTCCACCATCACATCAGGCACGATGCCCTTGGCCTGGATGGAGCGACCGCTTGGCGTGTAGTAACGCGCCGTGGTGATCTTGAGGGCGGTGTCGGCCGTCAGCATGCGCACGGTCTGCACCGAGCCCTTGCCGAAGGTTTGACCGCCCATGATGACGGCGCGCTTGTGGTCTTGCAGCGCACCAGCGACGATCTCGCTGGCCGATGCCGAGCCTTCGTTGACCAGCACCACCAAAGGCACAGCCTTCAAAGCGGCTGGCAATTTGGCCAGCGGGTCAGAACCAAAGCGGCGCGAGTAATCTTCAGAGCGGGCCTTGAACACGGCCTTGGACTCAGGCAGTTGGCCGTTGGTGGACACCACGGTCACGTCTTTGGGCAGGAAAGCCGACGAAATGGCGATGGCACCTTCGAGCAAGCCACCCGGGTCGTTGCGCAGGTCCAGGACCAAGCCCTTGAGCTTGGGGTCGTCCTTGTAAAGCGCCATGGCCTTGGTCACGAAGTCTTCGACCGTGCGGTCTTGGAACTGGGTGATGCGGATCCAGCCGTAGCCGGGCTCGACCACCTTGGCGCGAACGCTTTGAACATGGATTTCTTCACGGACGATGGTGACCGGGAAGCTGCGGTTCTCAGACTTGCGGAAAATCGTCAGGACGACCTTGGTGTTGGGCTCGCCGCGCATGCGCTTGACGGCCTGGTCCATGGTCAGACCCTTGACGAAGGTGTCGTCGATCTTGGTGATCAGGTCAGACGCCTTCAAACCCACACGGAAGGCGGGTGAGCCCTCAATGGGGGAGACGACCTTGACCAGCCCGTCTTCCATGCCAATTTCAATGCCAACGCCCACGAATTTGCCGCTGGTGCCTTCGCGGAATTCTTTGAAACTGGTTTTGTCGAAATAAACAGAATGGGGGTCAAGGCCCGAAACCATGCCACCGATCGCATCGCCGATGAGTTTCTTCTCGTCGACCTGTTCGACGTAATCGGTTTTGATCATCCCGAAGACGGCAGCGAGCTGCTGCATTTCTTCGAGGGGCAGGGGGGCGACCGAACTGCGCGCCGTGGCGCCGAACTGCAGAGTGGTCAAGCCGCCAGCCAGCGCACCCAGCGCGACCCAGCCTGCGATCTTCATTTTGGAAGTCATGGCGTTTGTTTGCCTTTTCGAACCAGCGACACAGGTTGCTCAGACTTCAACCTGTCAGATGAGCGTCCAGTATAGGTGCGCGTCAGACGCCCACGCCGGCAATAAGGTGAGCCAAACCACCCACTTGATGCGATTGACGTGATTTCTGGATGCCCAAGCGCCCCAAAATCAGGCGCTGTCGCACAAAGGTAACGCGCAAGAACGCATGCAACAGCACAACACCGCCCGCGCAGAGACACCTTTTGACCGCATTGGCGACGGTGATATCGTGACGTTGCAGCAAGCACCCCCATGTCCAGCACACAAGCCCAGCCCCCCATTTCCTCGGCCCAGCTCGGGTTGCGCGCCCTGATCGCCTGGCTGATTTACACGACGTCTGGCGTCATGGCCGTGGCCTTGGCAGCACCGAATGAACATGTGTCGCCGCTGTATCTGGCGGCCGGCTTGGGTTTTGCGCTGGCTTTGGGTTGGGGCCGCGCAATGACCTTGCCCATCGCCTTGGGCGGTTTTTCGGTGGTGTGGCTGGCTCACCACCTGTGGCCATCGACCGCGCCGAACCAGATCGTGCTGATGCAGGCCGCTGTGAGCGGCTCAGGCGCCGCCTTGCAGGTGTGGGTGGGACTGCAGCTCGTTCGTGGTTTGGGTCGCCCGATTGACATGGCGCTGGAGCAGCCGCACGAAATCGGTCGTTTCATGTTGCTGGCAGGGCCACTGGCTTGTGTGGTCAACGCCAGCATATCGGTCGTCACCATGACGCTGCTTGGGCTGATGCCGGCCACGGCCGCACCATGGGCGTGGGTGAGCTGGTGGGCGGGCGACACCATGGGCGTGCTGGTGGGCGCTCCCTTGATGCTGACCCTGGTGGGGCAACCCAAGCGCCTGTGGCTCGCGCGTCGGTGCGTGGTCGGGGTGCCGCTGCTGGTGACGACGGTGGTGCTCGCCCTGGGCGTGCGTCAGGTGCAGCTGTGGCGCATCGAGCGCGAGTCGGCGGCATTCAACACCGATGCGGCAGCCACCGCCACGGCGGTCAAGCTGAAGCTGCAAGGCTATTTGGACGCGGTGGAGGCGCTCAACGGCCTCTATGTCGCCTCGGGCGAGATCGACCGAGCGCAGTTCGCACTGGCCAGCCGCCCCTGGCTGACGTCTTTGCCGGGCATCCAGGCCTTGGGCTGGCAAGAAAGAGTCCGCCGCCGAGAACTCCCAGCGTTCGAAGCGCGCGAACGCGCCTCCGGCATGACCCAATTCCGCGTGTTCGACACCCGAGATCGCTTGCCCCCCAAGGGCGAGGAGATGGTGGCCACGCGTTACGTTGAACCGCTGGCAGGCAATGAAGCGGTGATGGGCTACAACATCTTGTCGGTCCCCAAGCCTGCGACGGCTTACGAGCAGGCAAGAAGGCAGGACGCGCCGGTGGTGACCCGAGGCATGCAACTGGTCCAACGAGCCGGACCGGAATTGGGCGTGGTGATTTACCGTGCGGTTTACAAGGGCCCAGCGGTGCCACCGCACGAGCGGGTGGCCCGCACACGCGGCGTCATCTTCATGGCCTTGCAAATGGACGAAGCCTTGGGCGCCATGCTCAAAGGACGCCCCGACTACCTGGGCAGTTGCTTGCTCGATGCCACCACAGGACAGCCTCAGGTCCTCAGCGGGCCACCAGACTGCCATGTGGGCATGCACGGTCAGCACGGCATGCACCGCATGAAGGTGCCCATCGAGTTTGCGGGCGCCCAATGGCAGTTGGTGATGTGGAATGCTTTGCCCGTGCCAGTGGCGGGCAATGGCGCGACGTCATGGATGCTCGCCGCCACAGGCGTCGCCCTGTCCGCGTCGCTTGCAGCGCTGTTGCTGGTGATGACGGGCCACGCCCGGCGCACCGAAGCCGCCATGGAAGAGGCCGGCAAGCAGCGGGCCGCGGCCGAAGAGGCCAACCGGGCCAAGAGCGAGTTCCTCTCACGCATGAGCCATGAACTGCGCACCCCGCTCAACGCGGTCTTGGGCTTTGCGCAGGTGATGGAGCTGGATGCCAGCGAGCCCCTGACCCTGTCTCAGCAACAGCGGGTCAAACAGATCCAACAAGCGGGCTGGCACCTGCTGGACATGATCGACGACGTGCTCGACATCTCTCGCATCGACAGCGGCACGCTGCGCTTGCAGGTGCAGCCTTTGGCACTGGCCAAGGAGATGGCCGCCACGCTGAGCCTGCTGCAAGACCAAGCCTTGCGCAAGGGGGTGCGCTTGACCGCGCCCGACCACATTGAAGCCCATTGGGGCGTGATGGCCGACCCGACGCGCTTGCGCCAGATCCTGACCAACCTGCTGAGCAACGCCATCAAGTACAACCAAGAAGGCGGCTCGGTGCGGGTGGAAGTCAAACGCGGCCAGGCGGGCCAGCCGGGCTCGGGCATGCAGATCGCCGTACACGACGATGGCCTGGGCATGAGCCCCGAGCAGCTGGGCCAGCTGTTCCAGCCCTTCAACCGCCTTGGCCGTGAGCGAAAGGTGCCCGACGGCACAGGCATCGGGTTGGTGATCAGCCGGCACCTGGCCGCGCTGATGGGCGGGCAACTGGACGTGAGCAGCCGCATCGGCAGCGGCTCGACCTTTGTGTTGACCCTGCCTGACACCGTGATCCACGCCACCGCAGAAGCCAATTCGCCCAAGGCAACGACGCCCGACTGGGGCGTGCCAAACAGCCCCGAGCGACACGTGCTCTACGTGGAAGACAACCGCGCGAACAGCGATGTGGTGGTGTCGGCCCTGGCTGGCACGCCCTGGATCCGGGTCAGCGTGGCCGCCACCATCGAAGAGGGGCTGGCGATCTTGCACAACCGGGTGCAAGACGCACAGCCCGACCTGATCTTGCTGGACGTGCACCTGCCCGATGCCTCGGGTCAAGACTTCCTCAAGCTGGTCAAGGCCAACCCGGACACGGCCCAGATCCCGGTGATCATGATTTCAGCCGACGCATTGCCCGAGCAGATCGACATGGCCCTGGCGGCCGGGGCATGCTGCTACCTGACCAAGCCGGTGCAATTGCCCGAGCTGCTGCGCCAGGTGAAGGCGGCACTGCCCGCCGTTTGAGCTTGTTGACGGCCTCAGCAGGGCCGGACGGCGCTCAGCGGGTCAGCGCGGTGCGTACTCTGGCACCAGCTCGTGCAGGCGGGCACGCAACACGGCAGGCGTGCTGGCGGTTTCATCCACGGTGAGGGCCATGAGGCGCTCGATCCAGTCGGTGGGCAACTCGCCACGCAGCTGCGCCAAGCGCAAGCGTGGGTGTGGCGTGGGCAAGGTGGTGTCGTCGTCGGCCAGCAGCTCTTCGAAGAGCTTTTCGCCGGGGCGCAGGCCGCTGAACACGATGGGGATGTCGGCCTCGGTGTGGCCGCTCAGGCGGATCAGCTCACGCGCCAGGTCGGCGATCTTGATCGACTCGCCCATGTCCATCACGAAGACTTGACCGGTTTCTGCCAGGGCCGCGGCTTGAAGCACCAACTGGGCGGCCTCGGGGATGGTCATGAAGTAGCGGGTGATCTCGGGGTGGGTCACGGTGACGGGTCCGCCCTTGGCGATCTGTTCCTTGAACTTGGGAATGACGCTGCCGCTGGAGCCCAGCACGTTGCCAAAGCGCACAGCCATGAAGCGCGTGCCGGGGGACTGCGCCGCCCAGTGCGACACCACCATCTCGGCGGCGCGTTTGGTGGCGCCCATCACATTGGTCGGGTTGACGGCCTTGTCGGTGGAGATCAACACGAAGCGCTTGACGCCCTGCTCCGCTGCGGCCTGGGCCGTGAGGTAGGTGCCCAGGGTGTTGTTGCGCAAGGCGATCCAGGCGTTGTCGTCTTCCATCAGGGGCACGTGCTTGTAAGCAGCGGCGTGGAAGACCAAATCGGGCTGGTGGACCTGCATGGCGCGCCTCAGGGCCGCCAGGTCTTTGACGTCACCCACCAAGCGCACCAGTGGGAGGTGCGGGAAGCGCTCGCTCAGGTCTTGCTCGACCTGATAGAGGGCAAACTCGCTGAGCTCGAACAGCACGATGCGGCTGGGGCCGAAGCGGGCGATCTGCCGGCACAGCTCGGAGCCGATCGAGCCACCGGCGCCCGTCACCATCACGGTCTGGCCGCTGATGAGCTGCGAGACCGCGCTTTCGTCGAGCTTGACGCTGTCGCGGCCCAGCACGTCTTCGGGCTCGATGTCGCGCACGCGGTCGATGCGCGAGCGGCCATCGCGCAGCTCGTCGGACGTGGGCACGGTGACCACGGGCAAGCCGGTGGCCGAGGCCAACGCCAGCGCCCGCTTGCGCTGCACCGGGGTGGCCGAAGGCATGGCCAGGATGAGGTGGGTGACTTCATCGAGGCGGCTGGCGTCTTGCAAGAGGTCCAGGCCGCCCCAGACCTTGATGCCGACCATGCTGGCGCCCTGCTTGCGCTCGTCGTCGTCCAACAGCCCCACGACCTCCCAGCCACGGTGCTGGATGCCCGCGATCAGCAGCTTGGCCGCGGCCCCGGCGCCGAGCACCAGCGCGCGCTGGCCCGTGGGCTGACGCCCGGCACGGCGCGCGCGCGACGACTCGGTCAGCATGCGCACGGTCATGCGGGCCAGCGACAACACCACCAAGGTGAACACGGGATGCAAAGCCAACACGGCACGGGGCACCTCCACCAAGTGCGCCATGAGCACGATCACGGCGCTGGCCAGGCCTGCGCCCAGGCAGACCCAGCCCAGGCGCGTGATGTCTGGGAAGCTGGTGTAACGCCAGGTGGCGCGCGGCACATCGAGCGCCCAAGACACCACGCTGTAGATCACCACCACGCCGGCCAAGACGGCCCAGTCGTAGGCCGGGCGCTCGTACAGCCAACGCTCCATGCCCATGCGGAACAGGTAGGTGGTGTGCCAGGCCAGCACGATGAGGGCGGCATCGGCCAGCAACACGCGCGCGGGGTGGCGTGCGCGGCGTTGGTCCACAAGGCGGTTCAGAAAGGTCCAGATCATGGCTCAGGCACGGCGATCGGTCAGATCGGGGGATCAGGTGGCGCTTCAACAAGCAAGCCGGCATTGTGCCTGTGCTGTTTGCCGGCGCGCCGCCACCACCTGGGCCTCTTGCTGCACAAACGCACCCACCATGGCGCGGTAGACCGCCTCGACCACCTCGGGCGCTGCGCCCATCTGGCGGGCATGGCTCAAGGCTTGGTCCAGCACCTGCTGGACACGTTCCGGCGCGGCCACGGCTGCCGCGTCGTGCTTGAACCGCGCAGCCTCATGCACGTACCGGCCACGTTCGGCCAGCAGGCCCACGATGAGGTGGTCGATCTGGTCAATGGCCGATCGCACGTCGGCCAGGGTGTCGCAAGGGGTCATGGTCATCTCCAAAGCAAGGGGACACGAATGCCGCCTTTCAGGAGAGGGGTGCCATCACATCACCCACAAAAAAACCGCCTGAAAGGCGGTTTCTTGGGTGCACACAGGTGCGTCAAGGCCGCCGTTTAGAGACGGCGCCACCACAGGGTGGACAGGCAGACGGTGATGTGTGCAATGGGCATGAGCAGATGTTAGTGCGCCGCGGCGGCCTTGTCCAGCAGGGGCACATCGGCGGCAGACTCGGCGGGGCAGCGCAGGCCGGCAGCCTGCAGGCGCGAGCGCTCCAGCAACCACACCTGCCACAGCTTGAGTTGCAGCACCGGGGCCTGTGTTCGCAGTTCGGGGTACTTCTCGGGCGCGTCGTCGGCCCCGAACACGATCAGGCGCTCGTGGCGGCACAGCCACTGAGGCCACTGCGACTTGGCCACCAGCACCTCAGCCGCCACAGCCGGGCGGAACTCGCCGGCATCAAAGAGTTCTTTGCGGTCATTGTCGTGGCGGGGCAGGTCGGGATCGTCCCAGTTGCTGATCACGGGCACCGGCACCTTGCGGCCCAGGTAGAAGGGCAGGTCGTACACAAACTCATCGACGTAGACCAGGGGCGCACCTTGGTCAAGCCAAGGCTGAATCACCGGCACCGCGGCACGCGATGACTGCTTGTCGAAGTGCGCAGCCGCACCGATCAAGGCCAGGCAGACGACCGCTGCCACACCGCCCAAGACGGGCACCACACGCGATGCTGGCCTCGGCCAACGGCGCAACAGGGCCTCGGCCACCAACCAGGCCAGCGGGGGCAAAGCCGGCAGCACGTAGCCTGGCAGTTTGGACGCAGGGATAGAGAAGAAGCCCACGATCACCACCAACCAGACCCACATGAGGTGGCGCAACGCGCGTTGGTGGCGAGCCATGGCCTCGTCCACCGAAGGCTGGGCGGCGCCCAGCTGAGCAGGCGAACTGCGCCACAGCGACACCAGGGCCGCTGGCACCCACGGCAGGGTCAGTGCCACGATCATGGGCACGTACCACCACACCGGGTGCATGTTGTTGAAGCCCGTCTGGGTGAAGCGCTGGAAGTGCTGGTAGACGAAGAAGTAATGAAAAAAATCAGGGTACAGGCGCTGCATGGCCACGAACCATGGCGCGGCCACGAGGCCGAGCACCAGCAGGCCGGGCACCGACAGCATGGCCAGCAGGCTGCGCCAGCGACCGGTCACCAGCAACCACAGCACCAGCACGGCACCGGGCAAGACCAGTCCGATCAAGCCCTTGGCCAGCAGACCCAAGCCCGCCAGGGCATACGTACCCCACAGGACCATTCGGTGGGGCTGCCCGGCTTCACGCAACAAGACCGCGTGCGCGCCCAGGGCGATGGTGGCGGCGATGCAGCCGGCCACCAGCATGTCGAGGTTGGCGTACTGAGCACCGCCGAAATAAAACGGCTGTGTGACCAAGCCGATGGCCGACCATGCGGCCAGTTGCGGGCCGACCCAGCGCCGCGTGAGCGCGTACAGGCTCCAAGCCCCCAGCAAGGCGCCCAGCACCGAGGCCAGGCGAGCGGCCCACAGGGTCAGGCCGAAGGTCGACAAGGACGACGCCGTGATCCAGTAAAACAAGGGCGGCTTGTGGAAAAACGGCAGGCCATTGAGCGTGGGGGTGAGCCAGTCACCGCTGCGGATCATTTCCCAGGCGACACCGGCATAACGCCCTTCATCCGGCACAGCCAAAGGACGCAACCACGCGGTGCACGAAAGCCAGACAAACAGCGCCAAGGCCACGGCCCACAGCGGCCAACTGCGCGATGAAGGCTTGTCAACGAAAGGGGGTGTGTTCGCCACGCGGGCCATCCTGCTCAGCCATGAAAGGCGCCCAGTGTAGCCAAGCGCCGTCCACGTCCGGCTCAGCGCCCGAGGCGAGACACCTTCACGCGGGCCTGGGCCAGCATCTCGCCAAAGGCGGCGCTGGTGAGCACGCTGTGCTCCATCTGGCGCGAAGGCGCGATCACGTCAGGCCACGGCGGGGCAGCCCGCAAAGGTGTCGAGGGGTGGCACATCAGCAGGTCGCCACGCGGGCGCACGAGTTGGAGCCAGCCGCGCCAGCGGGCGAGGTAGGCCGGTGCATCGGCGTCAAACGGGTAGACACCCAACAGGCGCTGGCTGTGCGGCAAGCCCAGCTGACGTGCCAGCCGCCCCACCACCGCTGCGCCCAGCGCCGCGATGATGTGTGCCTTGACCGTGTCTGACAGGCTGATGCCCGCCCGCAAGGCCGCCCAACCGGGCGAGCGGCACTGGCGCACCCAAGGGCGCTTGACCGAGTCACCCGCGCCCTGCGCCGAGCAGCGCCGACGCAGCACGCGCGCCAGGGCATCACGGATCTGAGGCAACTGGTGAGCGTGTTGGTGGCCGTCGATGAAATCGGGCGCCCTGCCCCACACGGCCTCGAAACGCTGCCACTGGCGCTCGATCTCGCGCTCCAACTGGTCCACGTCCAAGCGACGCAGGTAGCAAGCTTGGATCAAGGCGCCCAAGGGCCGGGCTGGGCAGGCAGCTTGCGCAGCCACGTCCAAGGTCTCGGTGAAATTGATGTGCAGGCCCACATCGGCCACGGGCTCGGCCTCGCCCTGGGGATGCACCGCCGCGGCCAAGGCTTGCGCACCGCTGGCCCACGAGGGCCCGTCGACCAGGCAACTCACCGCGGAGATGCGGCGCAGCGCCAGCAAATCGAACACCGCCTGGTTGACGCCATCGTGCAAGCCGAAGTCGTCGACACACACCGCCAGCTCGCGCATGGCAACGGCCTCAGACACAGGGGCGTGGGGCATGGCCAACGTCAGTCGCCGGTATGACCGGGCATGCTCAGGTCAAGGCCCTTGCCCAGCGATCGGCGCACCACGTACAGCGGCCGGTTCTTGACCTCTTCGAAGATGCGGGCGATGTACTCGCCCAAGATGCCCAGGCCAATGAGCTGGATGCCCACGAAGAACATCAAGGCGACCACGATGGTGGTCCAGCCGGACACCGAATTGCCGTACAGCAGGTAGTCGACCACGACGATGGCCCCGTACAGGAAGGCGATCAGCGCCATGACCATGCCGGCGATGCTGGCCACGCGCAACGGCCAGGTGGTGAAGGCGGTCAGGCCGTCGATGGAGAACGCGATCAGCTTGAGCGCGTTGTAATTGGTGGTGCCCACGGCGCGCTCTGCGGGCTCGTAGGGAATGGCCACCGATTTGAAGCCGACCCAGGCGTACAGGCCCTTCATGAAGCGGTTGCGCTCGGGCAAGGCCAGCAAGGCGTCGACCACGGTGCGGTCCATCAGGCGGAAATCGCCCGCATCGGGTGGCACCTCGAAGCGTGACTTGGCATTGATCAGGCGGTAGAAGGCATTGGTGCCCACGCGCTTGAAGAGGCTCTCGTCGTCGCGGTTGGCGCGCAAGGCGTAGACCACGTCGGCGCCCTCTGCCCACTGCTTGACCATGTCGGCCACCAGCTTGGGCGGGTGTTGCATGTCGGCGTCCATGAGGACGACCACGTCGCCATTGGCCGCTTGCAGGCCGGCCGTCAGCGCCGCCTCTTTGCCAAAATTGCGCGAGAACTCGATGGCGCGGATGCCGGGTTGACGCGTCCATTCGTCAAACACCGCCGAGGTGTCGTCGCGGCTGCCATCGTTGACCAGGATGACTTCCCATTCGGCAGCGCATTGCGAGAGCTGCTGGCCCAGGATGGGCAAGAGCAGGCGCAGGTTGGCGGCTTCGTTGTAGCAGGGGATGACGCAACTCAGGCGAGGGCGCACAGCGCGGTCGTGAGTGGAGGAGTGAGCTGAAACGGTCATGCCCCGATTATCGCGGTTGCCAGCGTCGTTCAGCGGTGCCACAGCAAACAGGCAGCCGACCCTTGTTTGACGAGTTGTCGTCGGCTGCGGGTCTGGGCCCGCCCAACCACGGGGAACCCAGACCGCATCAATCAAGCCAGATCACTTGGCCAGTTCAGGCTTTTCGTGGCGCTTGTGGGCGACATCGTGGCGGCGCTCGGCCTTGTCGTGCTTGAGCGCGGCCTTGTCCTTGGCGATCTCGCGGTGCTCGTGCTTGATCTCCTTTTGCTCGTGCTCAACCTTGGCTTCTTGCTTTTGCGCGCCAGCCAGGTCGCCCTTCTTCACGTCGACGTTTTCACGGTGCTCGGCCACAGCGCGCTCTTTGTGCTCTTGGGTCAGCTCCTTGCGGTCGTGCTTGAGTTCGGCACGGTCGGCGCGGATGGCCTGGGTGTCGGCCTTGACGGCGCTGGCAGCGGGTGCGACCTTGGCCGCAACGGGGGCGGGTGCCGCTGCTGGCATGGTGTTCTGAGCGAACACAGGCAGGGCAAAAGCGGTGGCAATGGCAGCGGCAGCAATCAGTTTGGTCTTCATGATGGATTCCATTTCAGCGAGGGTCGTTGTGTGATGTCGGCGATGCGTTTTGTGTTG
>CANCFV010000088.1 GCA_947377275.1 Burkholderiales bacterium
GCGCGGCATCCGCGTCAAGACCTCCAGCTACACACGCCACCACGTCAACATCACGATGACGCAGGCCAAGGCCGTGAGCAACTACACCAACTCGATCCTGGCCAACATGGAAGCCACGGACGACGGTTACGACGAAGCCATGCTGCTCGACAGCTCGGGTTTCGTCTCCGAAGGTGCCGGCGAGAACCTGTTCATCATCAAGAGCGGTGTGGTCTACACGCCTGACTTGTCGGCCGGTGCGCTTAACGGCATCACGCGCAACACGATCTTCGCGATCTGCCGTGACCTGGGCCTGGAAGTCAAAGAAAAGCGCATCACGCGCGACGAGATCTACATCTGCGACGAAGCCTTCTTCACGGGCACCGCGGCTGAAGTCACGCCCATTCGCGAACTCGACCGCATCGAGATTGGCGCTGGCTCGCGTGGCCCGATCACCGAGAAGATCCAGACCGCGTTCTTTGACATCGTCAACGGCCGCAACCCCAAGTACGCCGAGTGGCTGACCAAGGTCTGATCCCTGCTTGACCGACAAGGACAAACGCATGAGCACGAACGCCCAAACCCCCAAGGCCGTGGTTGAAGTGACCGCCGCCGACGTGCAAGGCCCCGGTGTGGTCTTTTGCCCCAACCCCAAAATGGCTCTGTGGAGCACGCACCCCCGCGTGTTCATCGACGTGGCCACCACGGGCGAAGGCAAGTGCCCTTACTGCGGCACGGTCTACAAGGTCAAAGAAGGCGAACACATCGGCCACGGCCACTGATCGTCGCGTCGCACACCGCGAGCGCCCAAGAAAAAGCCCGGTCATTGACCGGGCTTTTTTCATGGCGTGAGCCGCGGCGGCCGCGGGCCACGCCCATCAAACCATCGCCGGAGCGGCAATTCAGCTCACATGCCCGCTTTGTAGAACACGTAGTCGGCCTTGTAGGCCACTTGCTGGCGCTGGCCCTTTTGCTCGGCACCACAAGGCAGGGCAGGTGCCACGCCCCCGACGGTGTTCAGGCGCTGGATGTAGCTCACGTCCTTCATGCTGCCGTCGCCCATGGAAGGGTTGGCCTTGACCAGTTGCAGGGGGATCGCGCCGGGTGCGCCAGGGCTGATGGCCAGTTGCTTGCCCGTGACCTTCGACCCGTCTTTGGACTCCCAGGTGGGGCCGGCGTAGTACTTGCCAACCATCTCGCCGCCCATGCTGCTCAGCGTGGCCACGGGGCCCACGAAGGCCCATTCGAAGGCATCGGTGCTGTCCTTCTTGTTGCGGCACTCGTAAGTCAGCTCGCCCGCGGCCTTGGTGTAGCCGCTTTGCGTTTGGCCAGCGGGCACGCGCACTGCCTCAGGCAGGTCGGCATTGCGCACCATGGTGGCGTGCATGCCGCAGCCGGTCAGGGCGGCCAGGCAGAGGGGCAAGGTCAGGGTGAGGGGGCGCGAGAAGGAAACGTTCATGCTGGGGCTCCTAAATGGGTAAAGGCTGGACCCGCTTTGTGCGCGGATACAGCCTTTACGAGCGAGCCCGCCAGATGGATGCACCTGGCGCGTGAAAATTCACATTGACCTGGTCAGAGCTGCAACTTTCCCACGGACACGATGGGGCCGCTGGGGGCGCCCGAGGGCGATCCGCCTTCAGGCTCGACGCTCACGGCGAAGGCGGCGGTGTTTTGCAGCAGTTGCGTGCGCAGCACCGTGGTGGCCTTGTCGGTCGAGACCAAGCCCAGCGAGCGAGGTGCCCCTTGCGCTGGCACGGCCCACAACTCCAAGGCCTTGTGCACGGCCACCCTCTGGCCCTCGTTGAGCGCCTTGAGCACCAGGCTGCGCCCGTCACCACTGACGCTGGCAACGAACGAGGCCGGCACGATGCCATTGCCTGCTGCATCGGGTTGCGCGGCCATCACCACCACGATGGGTGGCTGCACGGGCGTGGGTTGGGCCAGCAGCACACCCAGGGACACGGCAGCCACGGTGGCAAAGCCCGCGGCGCCCTGCCACAACACCACGCGCTGCCACCAACGCACCACGCCTTGCGCGGCCTGGCCGATGGCGTTGCTGACCGGGTTCAGGGCATCGCCCGTGGCGTCGAACAGTCGGCGCTGCAGGCCTTGCCAAACTTTGGGCGACGGAGCCACGGCAGGTATCGACGCGCTCAAGGTGTCCATGCGACGTTCCCAGTCGCGGGTGGCCTGACGCAGTTGTGGGTGCGCGGGCAGCAGGTTTTCAAAGCGACGGCGGGCCGGGCCTTGCAAGGTGCCCAGCACGTACTCGGCGGCGAGCCGGTCGGCCAGTGAGGGGCGGCTGTAATCCATCTCAGCTCAGGGCCAACGAGGCCCGCTCCAGGCAAGACTTGAGGCTCTGCAGACCACGACGCACCCAGCTTTTCACGGTGCCCAGGGGTTGGCCCAACTGCTCGGCCACTTCAGAGTGCGACAGGCCTTGGTAGTAGGCCAAGGCCAGGCTGTGTTTTTGATCGCCGCTCAGGGTCTGCATGCACGTGCCCAGGGCGCGGGCGTTGCTGGCCTGTTCGAGCAGGTCCAGCGGCCCGGGGGCACCCGAGGGCAGGTCGTTGAGCATGTCGGTCTCGTCGTCGTCAGGGCCGCCTTGGTAGCGGCTGATGGTTTGGGGCTCTGATTGGCGTCGGCGCAGGCTGTCAATCGCGCGGTTGCGGGCGATGCTGCCCAGCCAGGTGGTGGGTTGGCTCAGGGCGGGGTTGAAGCTCTGTGCCGAGCGCCAGACGTTGACGTACACCTCTTGGAGCACGTCCTCTGCCAAAGCCCGGTTGTTCTGTATACGCAGGATCGCGCCCAGCAGATGCGCACTGGTTTCGCGGTAAAGCGTGTCAAACGCCGCTTTGTTCCCGAGAGCGACACGAGCAAGCATCTCCGAGAGCGATTGTTGACGCGCGTTCAAGTCAGGTGAAGTGGCCATGAAAACTCAGGTGGACCGGTGTGGGGCCCATTCTAGGAAGCTTTGCGCCCCTGTCATGCGCTCGCCCTACAATCGCCGTCAATCATGAAGACCACCCACGAATTCGTTCTCACCTTGTCGTGTGTTGACACCAAGGGCATTGTCCATGCCGTGTCGGGCCTGTTGTACCAAGCCGGTTGCAACATCATCGACTCACAGCAGTTTGGCGATGTGCAAAGCGAGGACAGCACGGGCCTGTTTTTCATGCGCGTGCACTTTGCCGCCCCTGACCACCTGGCCGAAGTGAGCACGCTCGACAACCTGTTTGGCCATGTCCGCCAGCAGTTCGGCATGAACGCGCACATTCATGCCTTGTCGTGCAAGCCGCGCGTGTTGGTCATGGCCAGCAAGCATGGGCACTGCCTCAATGACCTGCTGTTCCGTTGGCGTTCGGGCTGGTTGCCCATCGACATCCCGGCGATCGTCTCGAACCACCCGGATTACGCCGAGTTGGCGGCCAGCTACGGCATCCCTTTCCACCACCTGTCATTGCCCACGGGCTCGGGCGCCGAAGTCAAGCGAGCCCAAGAGCGCCAGGTGGAGGCCTTGGTGAGTGAGCAGGCGATCGACCTGGTTGTGCTGGCACGCTACATGCAAATCCTCAGCCCAGAGTTCTGTGCCTTCCTCAAAGGCCGCGCCATCAACATCCACCACAGTTTTTTGCCCAGTTTCAAAGGCGCCAAGCCTTACTACCAGGCACATGACCGTGGCGTGAAGTTGATCGGGGCCACGGCCCACTACGTGACCGCCGACCTCGACGAGGGCCCGATCATTGAGCAAGACGTGGAACGTGTGGACCACACCTTGAGCCCCGAGGACTTCACCGCCGTGGGCCGCGATGTGGAATGTGTGGTGCTGGCGCGTGCCGTGAAATGGCACACCGAACACCGCGTGCTGATGAACGGTCACAAGACCGTGGTCTTCAAGTAGACGGCGCCATGAACGACTCCCGTGCACGCAAAGTTTCGCAAGCGGCCCTGATGGCCACGGCCGACGACACAGAGGCCTCGTTTTACGAGGCCATGCAGCAGGCCGACATCGCCAAGATGATGGCCACCTGGGCCGATGACGAAGAGATTGCGTGTGTGCACCCGGGCGGGCCCCGCACCGTGGGCACCGTGGGCGTGAGGGCGGCCTTCGAGGCCGTGTTCGCCAGCGGGCCCGTGCATGTCTCGGTGGTGCATGTGCGCCGCTTGGAAACCGCCGTGTGTGCGGTTCACCACGTCACCGAAAAGGTGCAGGCCATGACGGCCGATGGCATGCAGACCGCTTTTGTGATGGCCACCAATGTGTACCTGCGCACGGCCGATGGCTGGCGCATGGTGGCGCACCATGCCAGCCCGGGCCTGGCACACGACCTGCCTGACATCACCGAGCAGCCACCCTCGACCTTGCACTGAGCCACGTCGAGCCCATGCAGCACCACCGCGCCCCTCGATGGCTGGCAGGCACTGGCCCGCTGGGGGGCAACCTGCAAACCATCTGGCCGGCCCTGTACAGCCGCGCGCGGGCCGACAAGCAAAGCGATGCCGTGAGCTACCAGCGTGCGCGCTGGGACACGCCCGACGGTGATTTCATCGACATCGACCGTTGGTCAGCGCCCCAGGCACAAGGGCATGAGCCTTTGCTCGTGCTGTTCCATGGTTTAGAGGGCTCATCGCAAAGCCACTACGCCCGGGCCTTTGCGCATTGGGCCCACGACCAGGGCTGGTCTTATGTGGTGCCACATTTCCGGGGTTGCTCGGGCGAGCCCAACCGCGCGCCGCGCACCTACCACTCGGGCGACCACGCCGAGATCGACTGGGTGCTGCGCCGCTTGGCCTCGCAGCACGCCGGTCCGGTGCTGGCCGTGGGCATTTCGCTGGGCGGCAACGCTTTGCTGCGCTGGGCGCAAGAGGCTGCCAGCCAAGCCACGCAGGTGGTGCGCGCCGTGGTGGCTGTGTCTTCCCCTTTGGACCTGGCTGCGGCGGGGCATGCGCTGGGGCAGGGCTTCAACCGCCACGTGTACACGCGCATGTTTTTGAACTCGATGAAGCCCAAGGCCCTGACCAAGCTGCAGCGCTTCCCTGGCTTGTTCGACGGCTCGGCCCTTCGCGCCGCGCGCGACCTCTACGCATACGACAACGCCTTCACCGCGCCCCTGCACGGCTTTGCCAACACCGAAGACTATTGGGCACGCTGCTCGGCCAAGCCTGGCTTGAGCGCCATGCGCGACGTGCCTGCCTTGGTGCTCAACGCCCGCAACGACCCCTTTGTGCCTGCACACAGCCTGCCTTTGCCGACTGAGGTAGGCTCAGCAGTCACGCTGTGGCAGCCCGCGCAAGGCGGCCACGTGGGTTTTGCGGTGGGCGCTTTCCCGGGGCATGTGGCCGATCTGCCGGATGCCGTGGGCCGCTGGCTGACCCAGCACCTCTGAGGACTTTCCACATGGACGACATCGTCAAGGCCGCGCTCAAGAAGTGGCCCAACGTTCCCCATTGCTACGGCTGGCTGGCGCTGGACGCCCGCGGCGATTGGTACATGCGCGACGACCGCATCCAGGCCTCGGGCCCCTTCCCGCAGGTCAAAGGCAGCCGGGTCATCCACGACAAGCTCAAAGAGTTCATCCACCGCAATTACCTGCCGGACGAACGCGGGGCCTGGTTCTTCCAGAACGGGCCGCAGCGGGTGTACCTGCAACTCGAGGCCGCGCCTTGGGTGTGGGGTGTGCGCGCCCACGGGGCCGACGGCGAGCTTGCCTTTGAGGTGGTCTCGCACACCGGGCAGCGGGTGAGCACGGTCAAGTCGGCGTGGATGGACGAGTCCGGTCGCTTGTACCTGGACACCGACCTGGGCTATGGCGTGGTGATGTCCATGGACATGGACGCAGCCGCCAGCGCCGTGGAGGCGGGCCTGTGGGCGCCCCAAGAGCTGCCTTTTGCGGAGATGCCTGGGCGGTTTGGCTACGTGCTGCAGCCTCAACCCCCAGCCGTGTGAGAGGGGCCCCATCCTGCTTCAGGATGCCGATTGCTTTGGGACATGAAAAAACCGGCTCAAGTGGCCGGTTTTTTGTGGGCGTTCAGGGGCGCGGTCGCCCCGATGTGGCGGCCTTGACTCAGGGAGCCGAGGCGGCCGATGCGGCGCCTGCAGGTGCGGCAGGCTCTGCGAACTTGCCACCACCGGCGTTGGCCATGTAGACCAAGCCACGCGTGACTTCGTAATCGCTGTAATCACCACCACCTTGTGCGGGCATGGCGTTGAAGCCCTTGAGCGCGTGCTCCAGCAGCTTTTCCAGCCCTTGACCCAGGCGAGGGGCCCAAGCGCCAGCGTCACCGAACTTGGGCGCGCCCAACATGCCAGCACCGTGGCAGTTCGTGCATTGGCCTTTGTAGACCTCTTCGCCTGTGCGTGGGCCGGTGTTGGCCGATGCCAGTTTGATCTCGACGGTGCCCACCGGCATGATGCGGTTGGCCGTGGCTTGCACGCTCAAAGCATCGCTGCCCGACGAGCCAGTGGCCCCAGCAGACACGTAGTTCACCAGCAGCACGATCACGGCCACCGGGATGATGAACGCAGCGGCCACAGCAGCAACGAGTTGCTTGGGGGTGCTGATCGGGCCTTCATGACCGGATTCTTGGGATTGGGGCGCTTGGCTCATGGGTGTTGATGAGGTGCAGGTTGGGTTGTACACCGTGGGCAGGGGCATAGGCCTGCTCACCAAACGGTCATTATAGGGCGGGGGCGCTGGCTGTGAGCAGGGTAAGCGCCAAGCCGCTGCTAGAATCCTATGTACTGCGCCCGTAGCTCAATGGATAGAGTACTGCCCTCCGAAGGCAGGGGTTGCTGGTTCGATCCCAGCCGGGCGCACCACCTCTCGAACACGCGATCAAGCCCTTGGTGTCCACATCAGGGGCTTTTTTGTTTGCGTATGAGCATCACATCCGCCAGGTCCATTGCAGGTAAACGCTGCGACGGGGCATGGGCAGGTCGTTGGGAATGGACACCGGGATGGCGTCACCAGGCGAGTACAGGCTGGGCTCGCGTACATCGGCATTGAAGAGGTTGCGCACCGTGGCGCTGAGGGTCCAGGGGCGGCTTTCCTGGGCCGTTCGCAAGGTCAGGTCCAGTGTGGTCTGGTCCCTCACCGGGTCTCGGGTGTCCCCGGGCGGGCGACGCCTTCCCGCGACCACATTGACCTGGCTGCTCAGCTGCCAGCTTTCGCTCCAGCGCCAGTCTGCGCGCGCGTACAGGTGGTGGCGTGGCGCGTAGCCAGCGTCTTGTCCGCTGGTCTGGTCAACGGCACGCTGCCACGCGTAGTTGCCAGACAGGTTCACAGCACGGTTCAATTCGTGCCTGGCTTCCAGCTCGAACCCCGAGCCGTTTTGTTTGCCCGTGTTCTGGAAGACCTGGGGGCTGCCGGTGGCCGCGATGATGTCGCGCATCTCATAACGGAACAGGCTCAGCTGCAGCAGCGTGTCGGGCCGGGTTTGCCAGGCGAAGGCCAGTTCCGTGGTCTGGATGGTTTCGGGTTTGAGGTCCGGGTTGCCGCGCAAGATCGGGTTGTTGATGCTGTACAGCTCCATGAACGCAGGCGCGCGGTAGGCGCGGCCATGAAGCAGCTTGGTGGTCAGGTCGATGTTGGTGTCCCACACCAGGGCCACGCGCGGGTTGGTGGTGTCGCCGACGTCCGAGTAGCGCTCGTGGCGCAGGCCGCTGGTCAGCGTCCAGTCTTGCGCCAAGCTCCATTCGTCTTGCACGCTGATGTGTTCCACCTGGCGGCGGTGGGGCTTGACGAAGGAATTTTCGACAGGCACTTCAACCACATCCCCATTGCCCAGAGGCGTTGGGGCGGCGTTCGGCGACAGCGTGAAGTTCTTGTACTCACGGGTTTGGTACAGGTTGAGGTCTTCATGGCCGGCACCCAAGCGGATCACATGCTGGTTCAGGCCGCTGTAAGTGCCCATGACGCTGCCGCGCCATTGACGCTCCCAGGTATTGGGTGAGCCGAACATGCCGTTGGGAAAGGCACCTCCCCAGGCGCCCGCTGGGAAGAGCAGGAGGGGGTCGTTCGAGGCCACGAAACGCATGCCGGTGAGGTCGGCTTGCACGCGCCAATCGGGGCTCACGGGCAGGTCATTGAGGGTCAGTCCGAAGTAGGTGCGATCGGTGCGGCCCGTGCTGTTGGGGTCCAAGGAACTCGCGGCGCCACCGCCCAGCCCGATCTGGTCGCGGCCCATGTGCCCCAGCCGGACCTGGGCGTGTCCCCACTTGAGGGTCAGCTGGGCATCGAGCACCCGGTTGCCCAATTGCACCTGCCCTGGCGCGAGGCTGGCATGGCTGCCATACAGAGCATCGATCTGGGTTTGGGCATCTGCGGTGATGGTGGGGCGGTCGCCCTCGCGTTGTCCACTTTGCAGGTAAGCCGCCACTTCCCACGGACCCCATTGCCCGCCGTGCAAAGCCCACGCGCTGCGCGTTTTGAAGCTGCCCACGCGCGCGCCGATTTCGGTGCCGTTGATGTCATGGGCGTCTTTGGTGATCAGGTTGATGACCCCCGCGTAGGCATCGGCTCCGTACAAGGCCGACCCCGGGCCGCGGATGACCTCGATGCGTGCGATGTTCTCCAGCGGCATGCTGGACCAGCCGTTGCCCCGGTTGCCGATGAATTGCATCGTCAGGGGCATCCCGTCGAGCAGCACCAGCGTTTGCGGGTTGAACTGCCCGTAGATGCCTCGGATCAGGTAGAGCGGGTTGTAGGCTTGCACGTTGCGGCTGACGTGCACGCCGGGCACGGTCTCCAGCACATCGTCCAGGTCGGTGGCGCCCAGTTGGGCGATGTCGGCCGCCGTGATCACGCTGGCCACAGCTGGCGCCCGGCGCAAAGGCTGGGTGCGGCCGGTGCCAATGCTCACTTGAGGCCCCTGCGTGGCCACCTTGTCGCCAAACGCGCTGGCCAGGTCGTCTTCATCGGGGTTCGGCTGCGCATGCAAGAGCGTGGCGCTCAACAGGCTCGCAGAGCCCATCGCCAGGCGCAGCAGGCTCATGGACAAGGTTCGAGGACGGACGCGAGGCGAGTTGGGTGATCTCATGCTTGCGGCTCCGGTGAGGCGTCTGGAAAGGAGGCTTGCCGCCAGGTCAAGGACAGATGCTGAGCGATCAAACCGAGCAACTCGGTCCATTCAAAGGGCTTGGGCAAAAAGGCATTGGCCCCCGCCGCCAGTGCCGTGGCCTGGTGTTCGGCTGAAGCGTGGGCCGTCAGGATGACAATGACCGTGTCTTGTGCTTGAAGGACTTGGCGCAAGTGCCTTGTGGCGCTCAGGCCATCCATCAACGGCATGGCCTGGTCCATCAAAACCAGCTCAGGGCGGTGCTCCTGCCATGCCTGGATGGCCTCTTGGCCGTCGGTGGCTTCGATGGTGTCAAAGCCCAAGGGGCGCAGCAACTCCACCAGCACGTGGCGGTTGGCCTCCACGTCGTCTGCGATCAGCACCTTGCGGCGCGGGCCCTCGTAACCGGTCACGCGTGCGATCGCGCGTTGCGGCATCGGGCTGGCCAGGGTGGGTGTCAAAGGCAGGTCAAACCAGAAGGTGCTGCCGCGGCCCTCTTCGGACTGAAGGCGCAGCTCTCCCCCCATCAGGCGCACCAGTTGCCGGCTGATCGCCAGCCCCAGACCGGTCCCTTGGGCACGGCTGCGCGCATCCCCGGCTTGTTCGAAGGGTTCGAAAATGCGCGCCTGGTCGGCAGGGCGGATGCCCGGGCCCGTGTCGTGCACCGCGAAGCGCACGGTGGCGGGGCCATCATCGACCGATGGGAATTGGCACAGCACCTCCAGCGTCACGCTGCCCTGCGTCGTGAACTTCAGGGCGTTGCCCATCAGGTTGTAGAGCACCTGCCGCAAGCGCTTGTCATCGACCAGCACGGCCTTGGGCACGGTGTCTGCGCACCGGGTCTCCAGGGTCAGGCTTTGTTCGGAGGCCTTGATCTGCAAGGCGCTGTCAAGTTGGCCCACCATGGCGCGCAGTTGCACCCCCGTGGGGTGCAAATCGGTGTGGCCTGACTCGATGCGCGACAGGTCCAGGATGTCGATGATCAGCTTGAGCAGGTGATCGCCGCTTTCGTGCATGGTCTGCACGATGTGCCGTTGGCGCTCTGACAAGGCTGGGTCCATCTCCAGGATCTGCGCGTATCCCATGATGGCGTTGAGCGGCGTGCGCAGCTCATGGCTCATGCGCGTGAGGAAGTCGGTCTTGGCTTGGCTGGCCACCTCGGCGCGCTCTTTGGCCACTTTGAGTTCGGCCGTGCGATCACGCACCAGCTCTTCCAGGTTGTCGCGGTGGCGCTGCAGCTCTTCGCCGCGCTCTTGCAGCGCCGAAATCATGCGGTTGAATGCGTGCGACATGCGTTGCAGGTCACTGGGGCCCTGGACCGATGTGCGGACCTGCACTTCACCTTGCTCGGCGCTGGCCATGGCCCTTGACAGCGATTGCAAAGGCCGGTTGAGTCGATCTGCCAGCAAGCGAAGCACCCACAAGAACAGCATCGCGATGACCAAAGACGTGGCCACATTGGTCACCACGATGCCGGTCACGGTGCGGGACAGCGTTTGTTTGCTGATGCTCAGCACCACGTGGCCCAGCGGTTCGTCTGACGCTGGCTCGACTTCAAAGGGGCTGCTGCTGCGGGTTGACCACACGGGTGCAACCAGCAACCAGCTGGTGGCGTCTTCGGCTGCGACAAAGGGTTGATGGGGCAGGTCCCGCGGCATCGGAGGAAGAACATGGCTCGGGCTGGGCTCAGCGCCTCGGGCGGCCAACAGCTTGTCACCCAAGCCACGAACTTCGATGCGCGTGACATCGGGAAACGCCAGCGCCGCCGACATGGCGTCGCTCGCGTTGTCGGCTGTGCTAGATAGCAGCGCGAGCTGGCTCTGCATGGCCACGCTGCTGGCCACTTGCAGGCCCTGCTGGAGCAGGTTGCCCTCCACTTGGCGGATCGCCTGCCAGGCGCTCGCCAGGGAAGAAAGGATGGTCATGCTCAGCACGCCCGCCGCCACAACCAGATTGAGCTGTTGCTGGAAGGTCATGGCACTGGCCAGTCGGGCCAGTGGTCGTTTGAGCAGCGGGATGCGTACTTCTGTCATCTCATTGCTCCGGCAAAACCAGGTGAATCGGTTGACCCGAGGACTGGAGGTCCAGCCCCAGGTGCATGGCGGTGCGTGCGTTCACGGCGGTGAGCACCTGCTTGAGCGGCTGCAGTCCCCTTGCAGGCTGGAGCCCCGACGCGGCCAACAAAGCCACGATGGCGCCGGCCAGGTGGCGCCCCATGTCGGCGTTGTCTGGGTACAGGGCGAACAGGGCGCCCCGTCGCACGTGGTTGACGTTGCTGGAGAACACGGGGATCCCACGTTCCCAGCTTTCTCGCAGCAACCACGGCAGCACGCTGGACTCGTCCACGGTCGACGAGTCTTGTGGCAGCCACAAGGCGTCACGCTTGGGCTGCAGTTGCCCCATGAGGTCTTGGTATCGTTTGAGTGCCCCTTTGAGGTCCTCAGCTTCCAGCGTCAGCATGTCCAGACCTTGCGCACGTGCAGACTCGCGAGCGAGGCGGATCAACCACTCGTTCTGCTTGGGGTCATACACCACCGCGATGCGGCGTGTGCGCGGCACGAAGGCCTTGAGCCTGGACATGAGCAGCGCGGGGTCGGGTGCCAGGCTCTGGATCAACCATGCGGGCGTGTCGGCATCCGGGACCGACAGCACGCCGCCGGCGATCAGGGGCAGCTTGCGCTCCAGCGCCGACGCGGCTTTGAGCCCGCTGCGTCCGAGCGCGATCACCGCTTTGGCATTGCGCGTGCGCAGTTCATCGGCCAAGTTGCTGCTGGGTGCTTCGGGCGGCAAGGCAATGCGGGTGATGCGGCCCGGCAGGCGCTCTTCAATGCCACGGGTGATCGCGGAAAACGCGCTGCGATAGGGCTCGGCGATGTCAGGGTAGACCACGGCGATCATGCCCTGCGTGTCGTCATCGGCATGCGCGAGCGCTGTGCCATGGCTTGCAAGTCCCAGCATCGACTGCCAGGTCAGGCGCAGCAAAGCGCGTCGGTGTAGCCTGACGGTGATTGGTGGACCCTGGGGAGGCACGCTCTTCCTTCCAACGCAGGCTCGGGCCGGCCCACGTGACCCTGAAACGACTTTGTATCGCGCGACGATGGTACCGGATGAGCCCCTTTGGTGATACGCGGGTGTGTCTGGATGCCGCGCGGTCGGTGGCTGGTGTCGTGCGCGCGCAGCGAGCGGTGTCCTGCGGGGATAATGCGGTCCCATGTTCCGCATCGTCCTCGTCGAACCTGAAATCCCGCCCAACACCGGCAATGTGATCCGCCTGGCGGCCAACACCGGCTGTGAGCTGCACCTGATCGAGCCCCTGGGCTTTTCGATGGACGACAAGCTGCTGCGCCGCGCCGGCCTGGACTATCACGAGTTCGCGCCCGTGCGCCGCCATGCCAACTGGCAAGCCTTCATCGAGGCGATGCAGCCTGATCCCACCCGCATGTTCGCCTTCACCACGCGCGGCAGCCGCCCGCTCCATGATGTGAGCTGGCAGGCGGGCGACTGGTTTGTGTTTGGCTGCGAAACGCGCGGCTTGGACCCGGCCGTGCGCGACACCTTCGATGGCCCACAGCGCGTGCGCTTGCCCATGCGACCCGAGCAGCGCAGCTTGAACCTGAGCAACGCCGTGGCGGTGGCTGTGTTCGAGGCCTGGCGCCAAAACGGCTATGCCGGCGGCGCCTGAACCTTCAACCAGCGATCAGCCTTCGGCCTTGGCCTCGCGGCGCATCAAAGCCACCACGGCCTGTTGAGGCGTTTGGCGGCCTTCGATCACCGACACCACGGCCTCGGTGATGGGCATGGGCACACCCAGGCCTTGCGCGCGTTGCCACACGGTGGCCGCGCTGTACACGCCTTCGGCCACATGCCCCAGTTCATGCAGGATCTGATCGAGCGACTTGCCCGTGGCCAGCTGCAAACCCACGCTGCGGTTGCGTGAGAGGTTGCCGGTGGCCGTCAGCACCAAGTCACCCAAGCCCGACAGGCCCATGAAGGTGTCGGTGCGCGCGCCCAGGGCCACGCCCAAGCGCGTCATCTCGGCCAAGCCTCGGGTGATCAAGGCCGCGCGGGCGTTCAGACCCAAGTCCATGCCATCGACGATGCCGGTGGCAATGGCCAACACGTTTTTGACGGCGCCACCCACTTCCACACCCACCGGGTCGTTGGAGGTGTAAACGCGCAGGCTTTCGCTGTGGAAGCATTCCACGGCTTGCGCACACACGGTGGGGTCGGCGCTGGCGGCCACCAAAGCGGTGGGCTGGCCCATGGCCACTTCGTGCGCAAAGCTGGGGCCCGACAATATGCCACTGCGTGCGCGAGGGCGCAAGGCATGCGCCACCTCATGGCCGAGTCGGCCGGTGCCTTTTTCAAAGCCCTTGCACAGCCACAACACGGCCGCGTCTGGCGGCAGTTGGGCCAGCACGTGCCCCAAGGCCGCCATGGGCGTGCCAATGACGATCAGGCCTTGGCTGGCGTGCGCATGCGCCACGGCCGCATCGAAGTCGGCCGTGAGCTGCAAAGACTCAGGAAACGCTGCGCCCGGCAGGTAACGGGTGTTGGCGCGGTCGGCTGCCATGGCGTCGACCTGGCTGGCGTCCCGTGCCCACAGCATCACGCGCGGGTTGTGCCGCGCGGCGCTGATGGCCAGCGCCGTGCCCCAGGCGCCCGCGCCCAGAACGGTCAGGCTCTGCGGGGCGGGCCGTGGTGCTGGCGCGTCGGGCGAGGGCGCGCTTTGAACCGTTGGGTTCATGCTCACCCATTCAGGCGTTGCCGACTTGGCCAGCGGCGGCTTGCTGCAATTGCGACTCGTACATGGCCTGGAAGTTGACTTCGGTCAGGTGCACGGGTGGGAAGCCGGTGCGGTTGATCACGTCCGACACCGTGGCGCGCAGGTAGGGATACACGATTTGCGGGCAGGCGATCGCGATGATGGGCTGCAGTTGGTCTTCGGGCACGTTGCGGATCTCGAACAGGCCGGCTTGCTTGGCTTCCACCAAGAACAGCACCTTGTCGTTGACCTTGGTGGTCACGGTGGCGGTCACCACGGCTTCGTACAGGCCTTCTTGCACCATCTCGGCGTTCAGGTTCAGTTGCACGTCGACCTGGGGTTGGCCTTGTTCCAGCAAGATCTGGGGCGCGTTGGGCAGCTCAAGGGACAGGTCCTTGAGGTAAATGCGTTGGATGCTGAAAGACGGTTGTGCGGCTTGGTCGCTCATGAGGGATCCTGAAG
>CANCFV010000089.1 GCA_947377275.1 Burkholderiales bacterium
GATTACTTTTTGGCGGCAAACAGCGCGTCGAGCTTGCCTTCAAAGGCGTGGTAGCCAATGCGGTCGTAGAGCTCTTCGCGGGTCTGCATGATGTCGACCACGCTCTTTTGGTGGCCGTCACGGCGAATGGCAGTGTAAACAGCCTCGGCGGCCTTGTTCATGGCTCGGAAGGCGCTCAAGGGGTAGAGCACCATGCCCACGCCGGTGGGGCGCAGCTCGTCCACGCTGAACAGTGGGGTCTTGCCAAATTCGGTGATGTTGGCCAGCACGGGCACCTTCACGGCGTTCACGAACTTCTCGTAGGTGGGCAGGTCGTAAGCGGCTTCGGCAAAAATGCCGTCGGCGCCGGCTTCGACGCAGGCTATGGCGCGCTCGATGGCAGCGTCCACACCGTGCACCTGGATGGCGTCGGTGCGGGCGATCAGGAAGAAGCTCGCATCGGTCTTGGCATCGGCAGCGGCCTTGACGCGGTCGACCATCTCTTCGGTGGTGACGATTTCTTTGCCAGGGCGATGACCGCAGCGCTTGGCGCCAACTTGGTCTTCAATGTGGCAAGCGGCGGCGCCGGCCTTGATCAGGCTCTTGACGGTGCGCTCGATGTTGAAGGCGCTGGGCCCGAAGCCGGTGTCGATGTCGACCAGCAAGGGCAGGTCGCACACATCGGTGATGCGGCGGGTGTCGGTCAGCACATCGTCCAGGGTGTTGATGCCCAGGTCTGGCAAACCCAGCGAGCCCGCGGCCACGCCACCACCCGACAAGTAGATGGCGCGGTAACCCGCACGTTTGGCCAGCAGCGCGTGGTTGGCGTTGATGGCGCCAATGATTTGCAGTGGGGATTCTTCCGCGAGGGCTTGGCGAAAACGTGCGCCTGGGGTGAGTTGGGCCATGGGGGTCTCTCCAGTTTGAAACGGGTCAGCAGGTGTGCTGCCCTGTGTGTTTGCAACGTGTGTGCCAGCGCCCAAGCGACGCCGGTCAGCCAAGCATCGTGCCAGCCAAGTGTTTGATTCACAAGCGTTTTGAGCGCCCGATGTGCCTCACACGGTTTGGCGCGCTTGTTTCATTGTTTCATTGATGAAACAATGCGTGAAATTACGTGAAACGGTTGAAACGCCATGACCTTGCAGTCCGCGGCTTTGAGTGGCCAAGCCCCATCACTCAACGGCCCGCCCCGCATCGTGGCCGTGGGTTACCGGCGCATCAACAAGATGCTTCAGGCGCTGGCGCCAGACTTTGTGGACACGGCCGCTGTCGAGGTGCTGGACGTGGGCTTCGAGCTGGCAGTGGCCCGCGTGCGAGAACTGCAGGCTAGCGGCTCGGTGGACGTGGTGGTGGCTGCGGGCTCGAACGGCGCTTACCTGCGTCAGCACCTCGACTTGCCGGTGGTGCAGGTCAAGGTGGGCGGCTTCGATTTGATGCAGGCCCTGGTTCAGGCCAAGGCCTTGTCCAACCGAGTCGGGCTGCTGACCTACGAGGGCATGGCGCCCGACATGGCCCAGTTCGATGGCCTGTTCGAGTTGGCGGTGGTGCAGCGCAGCTACCGCACCGAAGACGAGGCCCGCGCCTGCGTGCGTGACCTGCAAGCGCAAGGCGTGGACGTGGTGGTGGGCTCGGGGGCCGCTACAGACGTGGCAGATCAGCTGGGGCTGCGTGGTATTTTTCTGTATTCGATGGACGCGGTGCGCAGCGCCCTGGAAGACGCGGTTGAGGTGGCGCGGGCCTCGCGCATCGAACTGGCCAAGCGCGAGCGCCTGAACACGATTCTGGCGCAACTCAGCGACGGCGTGGTGGCCGTTGACCAGCAAGAGCGCATCCAGACCCTCAACCCCGCCATGGCCCATTGGCTGGGCGTGAACCCTGCGCAGTGGCTGGGCCGCAAGCTCAGCGAGGTCTGCCCAGAGCTCAGCCTGCAGGGCACGCTGCGCTTGGGCTTGCCCGAGCTTGAAAAGATCGAGCGCGTCAAAGGCAAGGCACTCATCGTCAACCGCATGCCCATCATCGAGCAGGGTGTGCTCACGGGGGCGGTGCTCAGTGGGCAAGACCCCATCAGCATCCAGCGTGTGGACCGCCACATCCGCACCCGCATCAAGCCGGCCGCGGTGGCCGCGCGCTACGAGCTGCAGCAGTTCTCGGGGCAGGGCGAGGCGGTGCAGCGCGTGCAGCACATGGCACAAAGTTGTGCGCGAAGCCAGGCCACGGTCTTGTTGACCGGTGAGAGCGGCACGGGCAAAGAGTTGATTGCGCAAGGCATCCACCAGGCCAGCGATCGGCGCGACATGCCCTTTGTGGCCGTGAACTGCGCGGCGGTCTCCGAGAGCCTGCTCGAAAGCGAGCTGTTCGGTTACGAAGAGGGCGCCTTCACTGGCGCGCGCCGTGGCGGCAAGATCGGGTTGTTTGAGGCCGCCCACAACGGCACCTTGTTTTTGGACGAGGTCGCCGAGATGCCGGTGTCACTGCAATCGCGGCTGCTGCGCGTGCTGCAAGAGCGCGAGGTGCTGCGTGTGGGGGCCACCGAGCCCACGCCCGTCAATGTGCGTGTGATCGCCGCGACGCACCGTGATTTGATGGAGCAGGTCACACAAGGGCAATTCAGGCTCGACCTGTACTACAGGCTCAACATCTTGCGCATCGACATGCCACCCTTGCGTGAGCGCCTCGAAGACTTGCCCCCGCTCATCGAGGCGTTGCAGCGCAAAGTGGGCGCGCGGCTGGGCGTGGTGGCGGCACGTGCTCGCCCCTGGATGGCGGCTTTGTTGGATCAGGCGCCGTGCTACCCATGGCCGGGCAATGTGCGCGAACTGGAGAACGTCATCGAGCGTGTCTTGGCTTACGCACCCGTCACGCCGGCCAGCGATGCCACGGCATTTTTGCGTGCCGTGGCCCCGGAGTTGTTTCAGATGACCCTCACCGGCTCAGGTGCCCGCTCGCTCCAGGTGGTGGATGCCCGGGTGCAGAGGGCAAGTTGGGTGCGGAGCAGTGCCGATGGCTCAAGCCATGAAACGCAAGCATTGGCCCAAGAAGCCCATGCGGTGCTGGCCCAATGCGGCGGCAACAAGGCCTTGGCCTGCGCTCAATTGGGCATCAGCCGCACCACCTTGTGGCGTCGCTTGCGGGCCGAATGAGGCCCGGCGTGCTTGGGCTGCTTCAGCGTGCGCGGCGGCGTGCCACCAGCGACAAGCCGATCAGGCCCAAGCCCATCAGTGCGTAAGTGGCGGGCTCTGGCACGGGCGCCGCTGTGGTCACCGCGATGCCGTCGATCGAGAGGTAGGACTTTTCCATGCTGGCCAACTGGAAGGCCAGTTGCACGCTGCTGGACGTGGCGATGAAGCTGAACGATTCACTCGACCAGTTGGAATCCAAGCCCAGAGTCTTGCCCTTGGCCAGAGACACACCGTTCAGCAGCACCTCAATGGCGTTGCTGCCCAGGTAGCTCACCGAGCCGTAGTTGTACCCGAAGTTGCCTTCAAACCAGGACACCTGGTAGGTCTGGCCAACGGCCAGGCCGGTCAAGGTCTGACCGAAACGCTCGGTGTATTTCTGCTCGGAGTTCACGCCCAAGCCAACCCAGGTGCCGCCATCGGGCGACGCCGATGCTGGGGCCGCGCCGAAGCGTTGCGTGTTGGGCAAGCCCACGTTGTTGAACGCGTCCATCACATCTGGTGTGCCCAGCAAGGCCATCCAGCTGGCCGGCACCCCGTTGTTCACCGTTTCAGCGGTCAATGAGCCGTTGCTGACCAAGTTGGGGGCCGCCTGAGCAGCGAAGGCGCAAGCCAGGGCCACGGCGGTGGCGGTGCGGGCGGTGTATCGGGCGAGAGTGGCCATGTGGGTACTACCAAGGCTGATGCAAAACGGATTGCGTGGACAAAGTGCAATGGTGCACATCGCGGCTTCCGTTCAAGCCTGGAAAAGCAGGCCCGCCGCGCGTCATCCCTGAATGCTGAGGCATGACCTAGTTGGTCCGCCATCCCGCATCAAAGGGGCTAACCTCAACAGGTTACGCCAAAGCGTGCAAATCTCACAAAACCTCATGGCGATTGGGCTGGCACAATGCAAGGGCATTGCGCATCGTGGCCCTTGAGGGGGCTTTCCGCGCGGCCTCTGTTCACCACATCGGCCCGTGTTGCATGGGCATTGTTTGGCGCGCCCCATGTCATCCGCATCCTTTCGCGTGCTGTCGCTCATCCCCCCGATGACGCAGCTCAACACGCCATACCCGTCCACGGCTTACCTCACCGGCTTTTTGCGCTCGCGCGGGGTCGATGCCGTGCAAGAAGACCTGGCCTTGGCCTTGGTGCTGCAACTGCTCTCGCGCGGCGGTTTGCGATCTGTCAAAGACGTGGTTGACGCTTTGCCCGATGCCAAGCGCTCGGCCACCGTCAACGCCTTTGCCGATCAGTTCGATCGCTACCTGGCCACCATCGATCCCACCATCGCCTTTTTGCAAGGGCGCGACGCCACGCTGGGCCACCGCATCAACACCCGGCAGTTCTTGCCTGAGGGGCCGCGCTTCAACTCGCTTGATGTCTATGTGGACGACGATGGCGGCGACCCACTGGCCTGGGCCTTTGGCGCCTTGGGCATGCAAGACCGCGCACGCCACCTGGCCACGCTTTACCTCAATGACCTGGCCGACGTGCTGCGCGATGCCATCGACCCGCGCTTTGAGTTCGTGCGCTATGCCGAGTCGCTGGCGCAAAGCCAGCCCACGTTCGACCCGTTGGCCCACGCGCTGGCCCAGCCCCACAACCTGGTTGACGCCACCCTGCACCAACTCGCGCTGCAAGCGCTTGAGCGTCACCAGCCCGATCTGGTGCTGATCTCGGTGCCGTTTCCCGGTGCGGTGTATGCGGCCTTCCGCATCGCCCAGGCCATCAAGGCACAGCGCCCGCAAACGCGCATTGCGTTGGGCGGCGGCTTCGTCAACACCGAACTCCGCGAGCTGTCGGATGCTCGTGTCTTCGACCACATTGACTACGTCACCTTAGACGCCGGCGAGCGCCCCTTGCTGGCGCTGCTCGATCACCTGCAAGGCAAGCGCTCACAACAGCGCTTGGTGCGCACCTTTGTGCGCGACGCCGACACGGGCCAGGTGCGCTACATCAACATGGTCGAGCCCGACGTGGCTTTTGCCGAAGTCGGCACGCCCACGTGGGATGGCTTGCCCTTGAACCAGTACCTCTCGCTGCTGGACATGCTCAACCCCATGAACCGCTTGTGGTCCGATGGGCGCTGGAACAAGCTCACCGTGGCCCATGGCTGCTACTGGAAGAAGTGCAGCTTCTGCGATGTGAGCCTGGACTACATCTCACGCTACGAGGGCACGTCGGCCGAGGTGCTGGTCGATCGCATCGAGGCGATCGTCAAAGAGACCGGCCAGACCGGCTTCCATTTTGTGGACGAGGCCGCGCCGCCCAAGGCCCTCAAGGCGCTGGCGCTGGAGCTCATTCGCCGCAAGGTGTCCATCTCGTGGTGGGGCAATGTGCGCTTTGAAAAGTCCTTCTCGCCCGAGCTGTGTCAACTGCTGGCGGACAGCGGTTGCATCGCCATCTCCGGCGGCCTCGAAGTCGCCTCGGATCGCCTGCTCACCCTCATGAAAAAGGGCGTCTCGGTCGAGCAAGTCGCGCGCGTCACCCGGGCTTTTTCAGACGCAGGCATCCTGGTCCACGCCTACCTCATGTACGGGTTCCCAACGCAAACGGTGCAGGACACGGTCGACGCCTTGGAATACGTGCGCCAGCTCTTTGAGGCCGGCTGCATCCAGTCAGGCTTCTTCCACCGGTTTGCCTGCACCGTGCATTCGCCCGTGGGCCAGAACCCCGATGAATACGGGGTGAAACTCGTGCCGCTGCCGCCGGTCACCTTCGCCAAAAACGACATCGGCTTCATCGACCCCACCGGTGTCGACCACGATGCCCTGGGCAAGGCCCTCAAAAAGGCCATCTACAACTACATGCACGGCATCGGCGTTGAAGAAGACGTGCGCACCTGGTTCAAAGGCAAGGTGCCGCGACCGACTGTCTCGCGCCAACGCATCGAGCGGGCCTTGTCGACCCTGTGAGTGCCACCGCCTCTCAGCAGGCGTATGACTCGGCGTACACGCTGTCCGCGTCCACCTCGCCATGCAAGGCCTCGGCCTGCAAGGTCAAGGTGTCACGCGCTTTGAAATGCAGTTGCAGGCTCAAGCCGCCGCTGAGCCGACAAGGCAAGGGCAGGGCGCGCATCGCCTGACCGTTGGTCACCACGCATCCGTCGCTCAGCGCGCCAAACCAGTCGCTGGCATGCGTCAAGCCCGATGCGCCGACCAAGCGCAACGCCACTGGGCGAAGGAAACCGGTCTCTCGCTGGGCGATGGCGTCACTGCTCGGGCCTTCTTGTTTGCTCACCGCTGCGGCCGACAGCTTGATCAGCACATCGGCCCCCTCTGCACGCACCCACGCGACCTCAGAGCCATCCCACAGCAAGGTGTAGTGCATTGGCATGGCTGTCACTTCGGGAAGAAGGCGTGCTCGATCTCGCTCGGCAGCGGCTGGCCGGTCAGCCAAGCGCGCTCCAGCACGTGCCAGTAATGGCGGTAGCTGGCGCGGTCGTGCAGCACGCCATGGAAGGCCGTGGGCGCCCAATGAGCCGCTTGCGCAGCGCTCAAGATCTCCACCGCATCGTCCACCTCGGCGGCCACAGGCGCAAAGGCGTCAACGATCATCGGGATCTGGTCTGGGTGGATGCTCCACATGCGTGTGTAGCCAAACTCGCGGCAGGCCTTGGTGGCCGCGCTTGACAAGGCCTTGGCATCTTTGAATTCGGTGACCACGCAATGCGATGGCGTGATGCCTGCCGCGTGGCATGCCGCTGCGATGTCCAGTTTGGCCCGCAAGACCAATGGGTGAGAGAACTGCCCTTGCACGCTCATGGCCGAGGCAGGCACGGCCCCGCGGTGTTCCGACACAAAATCCATCAAGCCGAAAGACAGCGACTCCATGCCAGGCAGGGCCGCGATGTCGAACACTTCATGCAAGCCTTGGTGTGTCTCAATCAGCCCATGCACCGGCACGATGTGGTTGACGCCATGCTTGACGCGTGCAGCCTTGATGGCATCGATGGCGCGGCGCGCATCCACCGTGTTTGCCATCTTGGGCACCATGATGTACGCAAGCTGGTGGCCTGCCAGCTTGATGAGCGTGTCGATGTCGTCTTCAAAACGAGGGTGGCGCACGTCATGCACCCGCACGCCAGCACGTGCACAGGCATTGGCTGCGCTGTTGAGCAACTCGGCCACCAGCAAGGCTTGCTCGTGCTCGCCGCCCACCGGGGCGCCATCTTCCAGGTCAAGGGTCACATCGAACACCGCGCGCCCAGCCTTGGCCGCCATCTCCGCTTGCAGCGCCAGGCTCTTGCGCATGCGCGCCTCCAAGCCAGCATAGTGATCGCACACGGGAAGATGAGGGCGCGGGGCTTCAGCGCCGAACAGCGCGTGGCGGGGATGGATGACGCTCAGGGTGGACATGGCACGTGCCGCTCAGGCTGCTTTCTTGTTCAGTGCGCCATCGTCGGTGATTTGCCGCAAGTGCGCTTGAAATGTTTGCTCAATCGGGCGAAACGTCAAGCCCGTGACCAGTGTTTGTGGTGGGTTTGTGGGCCCCTCAGGGTGTGATCCGACGCAGCTCAAAAGCTGCGCAAATAAATTGGCCAAGAGCGTCACAAATCATTGCCATCCACATCCGTTCATATTACATTTTCGGTCACCTGAAGGGGTGGATTCTCACCCTGGGCTGGGTTCCCAGATGCCTCATGAACACTCAGGATAGCCAAGCGAGCGAAGGCGTTCGCTTGGTGTCGACCGGCGTGAAGATGCAAGGCCAAAAGACATGATGTATGAGGTCGATGCGCAAAACATCGTTGTCGATGTCGATGGTGAATGGGACGCCGAAGCCGCGCGTGTGAAAGGCGGCTCTGGCGCGATGCGTGCGAGCATCGTTGGGCACCCTTTAGAGTCTTTCATGACGGGCGATGCCACAAAAATGTTTGTGCGTGCCGCGCTCGATGCGGCGCGGGTTCTGGGTGAAACCCGTGTCTTGCCATACCGCTGCGACGTACCGGGCGAGCGCCGTTATTGCGAGATGGTGATCAGCCCGCTTGCCAACGGCCACGTGAAGGTGGCGCACCGACTGGTCTTGGCGGAAGCAGCAGTGCCGCGTCGCCAGTTGCTCAAGGTGCGCGCCATGGCTGGGTGGCGCTGCAGTCAATGCTGTCGGGTGCGTTTGACTGGCAGCGACGAATGGCTCGAATCTGATGATCAGTTCGACACCAGACTGGTGAGCGACGTGTGTCAAGACTGCGCGAAGGCGCTGTTCATCTGAATGCAACACAACCTGGGTTTGAGCCCATGCAAAACGGAAGCGAAGCCATGCGAGATGATTCGACCGCGCCCACCTCATCAGACGCAGGTTCAATGACCGCGCTGGACGCCCGCCCGTTTTTCGTGGGTATCGGCTCATCTGCCGGAGGCTTGGAGGCGCTGACCGCGTTGCTGCCGAACTTGCCTACAGGCTTGGGCCTGCGTTATGTGGTGGTGCAGCACATGTCACCCACACACCGAAGCATGATGGCCGAATTGCTGGGGCGCATCACGCAGATGCCAGTGATGCATGTCAGCGACGGTTGCATCCCTCAAGCGGACACGGTTTATGTGACGCCGCCCAATAGCAATGTGGTGTTGCAAGAAGACGGTAGCTTGCGCCTGATGGAGCCGCCAAACGAGTTGGTGCCCAAGCCGTCGGTCAATTTGTTTTTCACATCCATGGCCGAATGCGCTGCCGAGCGGGCCATTGGCGTGGTGCTGTCTGGCACGGGCACCGATGGCGCCATTGGCCTGCACGCCATCAAGGCCGCGGGCGGTTATTCGTTTGCGCAAGAGCCTACTGAGGCCAAGTACGACGGCATGGTGCGTGCGGCCATCGAGGCGGGGGGCGTGGACTGGGTGCTGGCAGCTGAGGCCATGGGTGCAGAAATCGCCCGGGTGGTTCAGCGCCAGCAAATCACAGAAGGGCAGGCCACGCAGGTCACCGAATTGCCGTCGACCACCCTGCAAGCTTTGTTGCACAGCCTGTATGCGCAAACCCGAATCGACTTCACGGGTTACAAGGAAGCCACCTTGCTGCGGCGGCTAGAAAGGCGAATGACCTCGACTGGGTGCCTCTCGCTTGATCAATATGTTGAGTTCACCCGCGCACAGCCGGCTGAATTGCATTCGTTGTCGCAAGACATGTTGATTTCGGTGACGTCTTTCTTCCGAGACCGCATCGCTTTTGAGCGCCTGCGCGAAGAAGTGGTGCGCATGCTGGAGGCCAAACCCGCTGGCGAAGATGTGCGTGTTTGGGTGGCCGGCTGCGCCAGTGGTGAAGAAGCCTACAGCTTGGCCATCATCTTGCGTGATGCGCTGGAAGGGCAGAAAGTCTCCCGCCGCGTGCAGATTTTTGCCTCTGACATTGACGAGGCCGCGCTGGTGCGTGCTCGCCGAGCCATTTACCCTGCGAGCCTTTTAGGAGAGATCGACCCGACCACACTCGACAAACACTTCGTGCGCCATGCAGATGGCTATGAGGTCGGTAAAGGCGCGCGCGCGATGGTCATGTTCGCCCGCCATAACATCGTGCAAGACCCGCCATTCGTGCGCCTGGATCTGATTTCCTGTCGCAACGTGCTGATTTATTTTCAAGCACCGTTGCAGGAACGCTTGATCAAAACCTTTCATTACGCCCTGAACCCCGATGGCATCTTGTTTCTGGGGCGTTCGGAAGGCGTTCACAACGGTGAAAGCCACTTCGATGTGGTGGATCGCAGTGCGCACCTGTTCCGGCGTTTGAGCGGGGTAAATCGCATGCCCTCGGTCAGCCTGGATCGCGATGAGCCTGGTCGCAGGCAGCGTGCATTGCCCCAAATGACGCTGGATGATGTCGTGGTGCACGCCACTGCCCAGCGCTTTGCGCCTGCCACAGTGTTGGTGGATGCAGCGGGTGACGTTCGCCACCTCAAGGGTGATCTGCAAGGCATCATGTCCTTGCCTGATGGGCGCCCAGTTCTTCAAGTGATGACTTTGCTGCGGCGCGAGTTGCGGCCTGAGTTGGCTCGTTTGATTCGCACAGCGCGTGAAGCCAGCCAAGCCATGTCCAGACTTGGAAGCAAAGGCAGCAGCATGCTGCGCGCCGATGGTTCGCCGGTGATGGGACGTTGGCGAAGCAACCGGGCCATCAGCGCTGATCATGCCATCCGGATGTCGGTGCAACAGGTGTTTGATCACGCTGCCTCGCCCATGCTGTTGGTGTGCTTTGAGAGTCGCCCGCTGGCCGAGACCATTGCGCCAAGCGATACCGAAGACCATGGCGGCAACACGGCGGCACTTGAAGAGCAACTGGCCACCACCCGAGAGCACCTCTACACCGTGATCGAAGAGTTGGAGACGTCCAACGAAGAGGCGCAGTCTCTCAATGAAGAGCTCCAGACGGCCAATGAAGAGCTTCAATCCACCAATGAAGAGTTGGAGGCCTCTAACGAAGAGTTGCAGGCGTCCAACGAAGAGTTGACGACGGTCAACGAAGAGCTGCAGGTCAAGAGCCTGGAGTGGCAGGGGGTGAATGCAGAACTCGAGGGCATTTACTCCACGGTCGATTTCCCACTGCTGGCATTTGATGAGCGCGGCCTGCTTGCCCGCACCAACAGTGCCGTGCAACGGCAGCTGGGCATGGGCGGCAACTGGATGGGCCGTCACGCGTCGGCGCTGCCCTGGCCCGCAGGCATGCCCACGATTTTTGCCGAGATAGAGACGGTGCAAAGCGAGGGTCGATCGCATACATTGCAACTGGCCAACGTGGGCTCACGAGACTGGGTGTTGCGGATCATGCCGCGCGTCAACGCAGATGGGTCAAGGGCGGGCGTGCTGATTCAAATGGAGGACTGCACCGAGTTGCGCGCAACTCAGCAGGCCGCGATGCGCAGCGCCTCGCAGTTGCACCAACTGGTCGAGCGCTCGGTGCAGCTTGTGTGCATTTGCGATCCTGGCGGGCGGCTGCAAATGGCCAACCCAGAGTTCGAACGTGCGCACATGCTCACAGTGGGCAGCGCGGCCAATAAACTGGTTCTGGAGGTTTTGCCTGGCTCACGCGCGCAGGCCTTTCGCGATGCTCAACTCGAAGCCATGCGCACCCTGGCACCCGTGGAGCTTGAAGAATCGCTTGACCTTGGCGGTGAGCAGCGCAGCTTTTTGGCTTCCTACTACCCACTGCTCGATGCCGACGGCGCTGTGTCAGGGGTGTGTTACCAGGCGCTGGACATCACCCGCCGCAAGCAGGCAGAGGCCGCTTTGTTGGCGGCCAACAGCGCGCAACTGGCCGCTGAGGGCATGGCACGCACCAAGAGCAGTTTTTTGGCCAACATGAGCCACGAAATCAGAACGCCCTTGAATGCCGTATTGGGCCTCACGCGCATGACCCTGCAAGGCGAATTGACGCCCGTGGCGCGCGATCAGCTGTCCAAGGTGCACGAAGCCGCGCAAGCTTTGACACGCATCCTTGACGACGTGCTTGATTTTTCTAAGATTGAAGCCGGTGCCCTGCGCTTTGAGCGCCGCCCCTTCACGCTGCACAAGATTTTGAGCACCGTGAACAGCCTGTTCTCCGCCAACGCGCAGGAAAAGCAACTGGGCCTGGCCATGGATCTGCCGTTTGGCGTGCCGTTGACGCTGATGGGCGACCCCTATCGACTCTCTCAGGTCCTGAACAACCTCGTGAGCAATGCCCTGAAATTCACCTCGAAGGGCGAGGTTCGCATCGGCGTTACGCCTGCAGATTCTGCGGCGCTCCAGCCAGGTTGGTGCAGCCTGCGCTTCAGCGTGCGGGACACCGGCATGGGCGTCGCGCCCGAGGTGCGGGAGTCGCTCTTTCAGGCGTATACACAAGGCGATACCAGCGTCACGCGCCGATTTGGCGGCAGCGGCTTGGGGCTGGCCATTTGCCAGCGCTTGGTTGGCATGATGGGTGGCCGCCTCGGTGTCAACAGCGAGTTAGGGCAAGGCAGCGAGTTCTGGTTCACCGCAAGCTTCGAGGTTGCGCAATCGCAGGCGACGGACTCTCCGGTGGAGGGTTCGGACATCTCGGCCTCTGATTCGTCACCAGCGACAGGCGCTGACGGCATCACGTGCGGCGCTGTCAGCATCAGGCCTGGCATGCACGTGCTGCTTGCCGATGACAACGCGTTGAACCAAGTGGTCAGCCGGGCGGTTCTTGAGCGCATGGGGCATGAAGTGACTGTGGTCAGCGATGGTGCCCAAGCGCTTGACGAAGTCAGTGCGAAGCCATCTGGATTCTTTGGCGCCGTGCTGATGGATGTGCACATGCCTGTGATGGACGGGCTGGAGGCCACGCGCCGGATTCGTGCGCTGCCGCAGGGCGAGGGCCTGACGATCCTGGCTTTGACCGCCGCTGCGCTTCCCGAAGACCGCAACACGTGCTTGCTTGCAGGCATGGACGATCACATCCCGAAGCCTTTGGAGCCAGATCGCCTCGTTGACGCTTTGCGTGCCATTGCCGACAAGCAGGGTTTCAGCCTGCCCCCTGGTGTGGTCAGCGCCATCTCGCCTGCATTTGCTGGATCACTCCCCACAACACATGGCCTGCCCGATCTGCCCGGGTTCGATCTGGCTGGGGTGATGGCGCGTGTGCAATACAACCAACGCCTGGTCTGGCGGCTTCTTGAGGCGTTTGTGGAGCAGGAAGGCGTGACTGCAGACGAGTTGGAAGTCCTGTTGCAGGCGCAGCGTTTCGAAGAAGCACGCTTTCGCACACACACCCTTGTGGGCTCTGCGTCGGCCGTGGGTGCCATGCTGGTGGCGCGATCGAGTGCATCGCTCAATCAGGCCCTGCGCGAAGGCAGCCAAGCGCCTACAGAGCTTGTGCAATCACTCAGCCAATCGCTGCGCGCCAGCGTGACTAGCGTCAAATCGGCATTGATGAGCCGTGGGCAATGAGCAGATCAAAACAGCCGATGCGACGGCTTGAGCCGTGAGCGCTGGTGCTGGTCTGCCTGCAAACTGATGGTGAGTTGATCGGCAAAAGCAAAAACCGGCGAGTGTCACCACATCGCCGGTTTTTTTTCAGCCCCACAGGAAGGGCTGAGGGCTCAATGCCGCATCACAGCAGATGCTTGACGCCGTCTTGCTCGCCTTGCAGCTCAGCCAGGGTCTTGTTGATGCACTCTTGCGAGAAGGCATCGATTTCCAGACCGGTGATGATCTTGTACTCGCCATCAGGCGTGGTGGTCACGGGGAAGCCGAACACGATGCCGGCAGGGATGCCGTATTCGCCGTTCGAAGGCACGCCCATGGTCACCCATTCGCCGTTAGAGCCCAGGGCCCAGTCGCGCATGTGGTCGATGGCAGCGTTGGCAGCCGAAGCAGCCGACGACAGACCGCGAGCAGCGATGATGGCGGCGCCGCGCTTGCCCACGGTGGGCAAGAAGGTGTCAGCGTTCCAGACTTGGTCGTTGACCAGGTCCTTGATCGACTGGCCGTTCGTGGTGGCGAAGCGGTAGTCAGCGTACATCGTGGGCGAGTGGTTGCCCCAGACGGT
>CANCFV010000090.1 GCA_947377275.1 Burkholderiales bacterium
CTCGCCAGAAACCACCACCGGCGGCAATGCCTTGAAGTTCTACGCCTCCGTGCGCCTGGACATCCGTCGCATTGGTTCGATCAAAAAGGGCGACGACATCATCGGTAACGAAACCAAGGTCAAGGTCGTCAAGAACAAGGTCGCGCCACCCTTCAAAACCGCTGAGTTCGACATCCTTTACGGCGAAGGCATTTCGCGTGAGGGCGAGATCATCGACCTGGGTGTGACCGCCAAAATCGTGGACAAGGCCGGTGCCTGGTACGCCTACAACGGCGAAAAAATTGGCCAAGGCAAGGACAACTCGCGCGAATTCCTGCGTGAGAACCCAGACTTGGCTCGCGAGATTGAAAACAAGATCCGCGAGTCCTTGGGCGTTGCCTTGCTCAACGCCCAGCCCAAGGCGGCAGCCCCAAAGGCTGACGACGAAGCTTGAGCTGGGACAACCGTGAAGGCATGAAGCCTTCATCGCCCCGACGCCCGACCTTGTCCCTCAAAGGCCGGGCGCTCAAATACCTCTCCATGCGCGAGCACTCTCGTTTGGAGTTGGTTCGCAAGCTGGCGCCCCACGCCGAATCGCCCGAAGAAGTTGAGCGCGTGCTCGACGAACTCGAGACACGGGGCTTCTTGTCGGCGCAGCGCTTTGCCGAGTCCGTGGTGCACCGCAAGGCGGCGCGCTATGGCGCGGCGCGGGTGCAGTCCGAATTGGCGCAGCACCAGTTGCCACCCGACGTCGCGCGCGATGCCGCCAGTGGCTTGCGCGACACCGAGTTCGAGCGCGCCCACGCCCTGTGGGTGCGTCGCTACGGCGAGGTGCCTGACACGCCGCAAGACAAGGCGCGCCAGATGCGGTTTTTGCTCTCTCGCGGCTTTGCCTCTGATGTGGTGCGCCGTGTGGTGCGTGGCGAGGGCCTGCCTGAGCCCGAAAGCGACAGCGGTCACGCCGGCACAGCCTAGCAAAAACACCCCTGCAAATGAGGGGTGTGCGGTGCTATGCTGAATGCTGCACCGCAACCAAGCAACCCTTGAGCGCGTCGTGCGCCTGCCTCGGGCCTGATCGGTCTAGGCAGGTTTTGTCATGTTCGACGAGAACGCAACACCACACTGCGAGATCCCCATGAAGATTCATGAGTACCAAGGCAAAGAGATCCTGAGCCGATTTGGCGTGCCGGTCCCAAGAGGTATCCCGGCTTTTTCCGTTGACGAAGCCGTGGCGGCAGCCGAAAAACTGGGCGGCCCTGTGTGGGTGGTCAAAGCACAAATCCACGCCGGTGGGCGCGGCAAGGGCGGTGGCGTGAAGGTGGCCAAGTCCATCGACGACGTGCGTCGCCTGGCAGGTGAGATTTTGGGCATGCAGCTCAAGACGCACCAAACCGGCCCTGACGGCCAAAAAGTCAATCGCCTCTACATCGAAGATGGCGCAGACATCCAAAAAGAGTATTACGTGTCCGTGGTCACCGACCGTGGCACACAAAAGGTCGCCTTCATCGCATCGAGCGAAGGCGGCATGGACATCGAAGAAGTCGCCCACAGCACCCCCGAGAAGATCGTCACGGTTTTCATCGACCCGCTGGTTGGCCTGACCGACGCACAAGCGCAGCAGATCAACGACGCCATCGGCATGCCTGCTGATTCGCAAGCGCAGGCCAAGGACATCTTCCAGAAGCTCTACCAGTGCTACATGGACACGGACGCCTCGCTGGTTGAAATCAACCCGCTGAACCGCGACGCCAAGGGCCAGGTCATGGCGCTGGACGCCAAGTTCAACTTCGACGCCAACGCGCTGTTCCGCCATCCTGAAATCGTGGCTTACCGCGACCTGGACGAAGAAGACCCGGCAGAGGTTGAGGCCTCGAAGTTCGACCTGGCCTACATCCAGCTGGAAGGCAATATCGGTTGCCTGGTGAACGGTGCTGGTCTGGCCATGGCCACCATGGACACCATCAAGCTTTTTGGTGGCGAGCCTGCCAACTTCCTCGACGTGGGCGGTGGCGCCACGGCCGAGAAGGTCACCGAAGCATTCAAGATCATGCTCAAAAACCCTGAAGTCAAGGGCATCTTGGTCAACATCTTCGGCGGCATCATGAAGTGCGACACCATCGCCGACGGCGTCATCACGGCTTGCAAGGCCGTGAACCTGACCGTGCCGCTGGTGGTGCGCATGAAGGGCACCAACGAAGAACTGGGCAAGAAGATGCTGGCTGACTCCGGTCTGCCCATCATCGCCGCCGATTCCATGGCCGAAGCCGCGACCAAGATCGTCGCCGCAGTCGCCTGAACGAACTTGACCAGAAAGACTTCGCCATGAGCATTTTCATCAACAAAGACACCAAGGTCATCACCCAGGGCATCACGGGCAAGACCGGTCAATTCCACACCCTGGGCTGCCAGGCCTACGCCAACGGCAAGAACGCATTCGTCGCGGGTGTGAACCCAAAAAAGGCGGGCGAGAAGTTCTCCGACATCCCCATTTACGCCTCCGTCAAGGAAGCAGCGGGCCAAACGGGCGCCACTGTGTCGGTCATCTACGTGCCGCCAGCCGGTGCAGCGGCTGCCATCTGGGAGGCCGTTGAGGCCGACCTCGACCTGATCGTGGCCATCACCGAAGGCATCCCGGTCAAGGACATGCTCGAAGTGCGCAACCGCATGAAGGCCAAAGAAGCCGCCGGCGGCAAAAAATCGCTGCTCTTGGGTCCCAACTGCCCTGGTCTGATCACCCCTGAAGAGATCAAGATCGGCATCATGCCCGGCCACATCCACCGCAAGGGCCGCATCGGCGTGGTCTCCCGTTCGGGCACATTGACCTACGAGGCTGTTGCTCAATTGACCGAAATCGGCCTGGGTCAGTCCAGCGCTGTGGGCATTGGCGGCGACCCCATCAACGGCCTCAAGCACATCGACGTCATGAGGGCCTTCAACGACGACCCCGACACCGACGCGGTCATCATGATTGGCGAAATCGGCGGCCCCGACGAGGCCGAGGCGGCACAGTGGTGCAAGGCCAACATGAAGAAGCCGATCGTGGGCTTCATCGCGGGCGTCACGGCGCCCCCCGGCAAGCGCATGGGTCACGCCGGCGCCTTGATCAGCGGGGGGGCCGACACGGCCGACGCCAAGCTGGCCATCATGGAAGAGTGCGGCTTCAAGGTCACGCGCAACCCGTCAGAGATGGGGCGCATCCTCAAGAGCTTGATCTGACTCCATCGACGTTCAGATGCCCCTGTTGAGGGGCCCGAAACAGCCCCTACACTCAGGGGCTGTTTTCTTTTGTGTGAGCGACATGGATGCCTTTTTGACGCCAGAGTTTTGGTTGGCCGTGGGTCAGATCGTGATGATCGACATCCTGCTGGGTGGTGACAATGCCGTGGTGATTGCGCTGGCTTGCCGCAACCTGCCGCCCGACTTGCGCAAGAAGGGCATCTTGTGGGGCACCGCTGGGGCCATCGTGCTGCGCGTGGTGCTGATTTTCTTCGCCATGTCCCTGCTCAAGCTGCCCTACCTCAAGCTGGTGGGCGCGCTTCTGTTGTTTTGGATCGGCATCAAGTTGCTGGTGCCCGATGACGACGGGCACGGCGACCTGAAAGGCAGTGACAAGCTGCTGGGCGCCATCAAGACCATCATCGTGGCCGACTTCGTCATGAGCGTGGACAACGTCATTGGCATCGCCGGCGCCGCACAGGGTGCCGGGCACGAAGGTCACCAAATGCCGCTGGTCATTTTTGGCTTGTTGGTCAGCATCCCCATCATCGTTTGGGGCAGCAGCATCGTTCTCAAACTGATGGACCGCTTCCCGCTCATCATCACCGCCGGCGGCATGTTGCTTGGCTGGATTGCGGGTGGGCTGGCGGTCACAGACCCGGCCGTCGCACCTCACTTGCCGAGCTTCGAATGGCTGCACATCGCCGCTGCCGCACTGGGGGCTTTGGTGGTGTTGGCGTTGGGCACATTGATTGCCAAACGCCCGCCTTCGGACGCTGCTGGAGCCTGACGGCACATGCCTGTGACCTCTGCCGTGGCTGTGCCCTATGCCTTGATTGCGCTTCTGCTCGCGTTGGGCGTGTGGCTGGTGTGGTGGTTGTTGCGTCAGCGCCGGCGCGCGGCCCTGGCTCGCCCAGGCTTTGTGCCGACGCGTTCCAATCATGCCGACACGGTGCCAGGCGCCGAACCTGGCGGCACTTGGTTCACCGACTCGGACCACGACCGTGACGAAGGCCCTGAAACGGTCTTGTCTTACATGGATGTGCCGCACAGCGGGCGCCACGATTCGGCGTTCGGGGTCAGCGTACCCTCTTTGTTCACCGAGGACTTCGCACCCACCACGCTGCCCCAGGCACTGGCTGATCTGGGTGAGGCGGTGCAGCCTGGTGGTGTGCCCGGGCTCCAGCGCATCCACCGTGCGCTGTCCGCCTTGGGCGATGGCCCGGTTGATCGCGCTTGGGAAACCTTGCGGGGCTTTTTCCCAGAGGCTGCGCACCGCGAAGCAGGACTAGAAACTCTTGAGCGCATTGCCCTGGCCTTCGAGCGCGAAGCCCGTTACGACTGCGCCAGAGACGTCTATGAGCACATGGCCGACATCTCCCCGCAATGGCGCCAGGTGAAGGTGCGTTTGATGCGTGCCCGAGGGCTGGCCCAGGCTGCCACGGTCAACACCTGGGGCACGGTGCCCCCGCGGCCCATGCCGCAGCTCACGCAGGCGCAGTTGGGGCCTTACGTGGTTGAACGGCAGATTGGCAAGGGCGCGATGGGTGCGGTCTACCTGGGGCATGACCCCGCCACCGACCGGAAAGTCGCGCTCAAGACCATGGCCCTGGCCCAAGAGTTCAGCGGCGCGGAGCTGGCCGATGCCCGCGCGCGCTTTCTGCGCGAGGCCGAAATGGCTGGCCGCCTGCGCCATCCTGACATCGTCAGCATCATTGATGCAGGTGAGACCAGTGGCCTGGCCTACATCGCCATGGAGCTGGTCGACGGGGTGGACATGAGTCAGCACACCTCGGTGGGAACCTTGTTGCCGCTGATGCAGTTGCTGCCGATCCTGGCGCGTGTGGCCGAGGCCTTGGCTTACGCGCACACCCGTGGCGTCACCCACCGTGACATCAAGCCTGCCAACATCATGGTGGACCTGGCCCGCGCGGGCGTGAAGGTGATGGACTTCGGGGTGGCCCGCGTGGCCGATGCCGCCCGCACGCGCACGGGCGTGGTCCTGGGGACCCCGACCTTCATGTCGCCCGAGCAGCTCTCTGGGCAAACCATCGACGGTCGCAGCGACCTGTACTCGTTCGGCGTCACCATGTTCCAACTGTTGACGGGGCAGCTGCCCTATCGCAACGATTCCATGGCGGTGTTGATGCGCGCCATTGCGCGTGAAGTGGCGCCCAACGTCTGCAGTTTGCGCTCTGACTTGCCTGCCGCGCTCGGTGACATCGTGGCCTTGGCGCTTGAAAAACACCCCAACACGCGCTACGCCACCGGACAACAGTTGGCAGACGACCTGCGTGCGGTGCATGCCAGCTTGGCGTCCTTGGACATTCGCTTGGGCTGAGCCAGCTCCCTGTTGTCGCCCATTGAACACACCGCCGTCCACCGAAACCCAGCGACAATCTGACCATGGACTTTGAGTTCTACAGCCAAACTGACACCGGACGGGTGAGGTCGAACAACGAAGACGCCATCGCCGTGGACGAATCCTGCGCGATTGCCGTGCTGGCCGACGGCATGGGCGGTTACGCCGCCGGCGAGGTGGCCAGCGGCATGGCCTGCGACTTCATCCGCGCCGAACTGGGGCGCTGGTTGCACGAGGCGGCGACCAATGCCAGCGATGGCGACGTCAAGCGCGCCATGGACATCTGCGTCGACAACGCCAACCGGGCCATTTTTGGCGCGGCCAACTCCAACCCCACGTACGCCGGCATGGGCACCACGCTCGTGCTGGGCGTGTTCCGTTCGGGGCGCCTGCTGATGGGGCACATTGGTGACTCACGCGGTTACCGTTTGCGCGACGGCCAATTGCAGCAGATCACAAAAGACCATTCGTTACTGCAAGAACAGATCGACGCTGGCATCCTCACACCTGAACAAGCGCTTTATTCGGCCAACAAGAACCTGGTGACCCGGGCCTTGGGCGTTGAAGACCTGGTTTTGATGGAAACCCACCTGCACGACATCCAGTCTGGCGACGTCTACCTGATGTGCTCGGACGGCCTGTCGGACATGCTGCTGGACGGCCAGATTTCCCACGTCATGCAAACCCACGCTTCGGCCGGATTGCCAGAGATGGGCGCGGCGTTGGTGGCCGCCGCGAATGAGGCTGGCGGACGGGATAATATCGCCGTCGTGCTCGTGCGTGCCCAGGGGGCGCACGAACTGGCGCCACGCTCTTGGTGGCCTTTCAAGCGCCTCGGTGGCGCTGGCTGAACGTCAAATCAAAAAAGATCAATACCGAGAGGTTCTGCATGGGAAAGCTGGTTGTCTCGCTCGACGGCGTCGTCATCAAGGAGGTCCAAATCACCAAGGACAAAACCTCGCTTGGCCGCCGCCCATACAACGACATCGTGATTGACAACCTGGCGGTCAGTGGCGAGCACGCGGTGCTGCAATTGGTCGGCACCGATGTCTTCATTGAAGACCTCAACAGCACCAACGGCACCTACATCAACGGCAAGGCGGTGAAGAAGCAATTGCTCTCACACAACGACACCGTTGAGATCGGCAAGTACAAGATCAAGTACCTGGTCGACGAAGGCTCTGATTACGAAAAGACCATGATCATGCGACCCGGCACCCCCTTGCCGACGTCCATGCCGGCCGCCCCTGCGCCCAGTTCTGGTTTTGGGCACACCCTGGGCGGCACCCTGGGCACGGGCTTTGGCGGCCTTGCGCCACAGGCGCCGGCCTCCATCAAGGTGCTCAACGGTGCTGCCGCAGGCCGAGAAGTGGCCTTGACCAAGGTGGTCACCACGGTGGGCAAGCCTGGCGTGCAAGTGGCCTCGATCACCAAGCGCCCGGGTGGCTATGTCTTTGCCCACGTCGAAGGCAGCGCGCGCCCGACGGTGAACGGCCAGGCCGTTGAGGCGGAGCCCGTGCACCTCAAGAGCGGCGACGTGATCGAGTTGGCTGGCACGCAAATGCAATTCGTGCAGGCTTGAGGCGGCCCACATGATCCGTGTGTTGGGCTGCTCCGGATCGATCGCGGCCCGCTGCCACACCACCGCCTTTTTGCTCGACGACGACATCCTGATCGATGCAGGCAGCGGTGTAGGCGAGCTCCGGCTGGACGAGCTGGCCCGCATCGACCACATCCTGATCAGCCACAGCCACCTGGACCACATCCTGGGCATCCCCTTGCTGGCCGACAGCGTCATCAAGCTGCGCCAAGGCCCCAATGGCATGGCCGATTTGCGGCCCATCCACGTGCACGCCTTGCCGGCCACGCTCGAGGCCCTGCGCGCCCACATCTTCAACGGCGTCATCTGGCCCGACTTCACGCGATTGCCCAGCGCCGCGCGCCCCATCATCGTTTTCCACGAAATCGAAGTGGGCCAAGACTTGGCATTCGCCTCGCGGGGTGGTTTGCCTGACCGGCGCGTGCACGTGTTGCCCGCCGCGCACACCGTGCCCGGCGTGGGCTTCGCAGTGGACACGCCCACAGGCTGGTGGGTGTTCACGGGTGACACGGGCCCCAACCCGGACCTGTGGAAGGCCCTGAACGGGCAGCGCATTGCCCAGCTGGTGATTGAAACGGCTTTCGGCAACGAAGAGGCGCACCTGGCACACATCAGCGGCCACCTCTCGCCGCAGAGCCTGGCGCAAGAGCTGGCCCAGCTCGATGGCGAAGTCAGCGTGTACATCACGCACCCCAAGCCGGGCGAGGTGCCTGCGGTGCTGTCGCAAATCAGGGCGTTGGACAGCCGGCATTTGATCGAGCCACTGCGCGAAGGGCAGCGCTTCAACGTGCCGGCCGACGCCTGAGTTCCGCTTGCCCAGGGGTGACGAAAATTGTCACCTTGCCTGAGTGGGTGACATTTCTGGGCGACCGATTCGGACAAAAGGCGACCAAATCTGGCTCAGTTCGGGCTTTGCTTGAGGGTAAGCGTGCGCTGAATCACGGTTTTGAGTGGGTTTGAAGGCTGGCACGCCATCTGCCTTATTGAACCCACGGCCCCGGGTTTGGCGGGGCACTTTCCAGCAGCAATGTCTTTAGCAGTGGGCTCAAGCCCCAAGGAGTTGACCATGAAGCGCGTACAACAAGGTTTCACCCTGATCGAACTGATGATCGTCGTGGCGATCATTGGCATTTTGGCGGCTGTGGCGATTCCGCAGTATCAGGACTACACGAAGAAGGCCAAGGTGGCCAATGCGCTGAATGCGGTGGAGTCGTTCAAGACGGCTGTGGCCTTGTGTGGTCAGGAAGCTGGCGGCGACCTGACGAACTGCAACACCAGCAGCACCACTTCCGGTCTCCCGACCTTCACCGCATCCACCGAGGTCAGCAACATCACGGTTACCAACGCTGGCTTGATCACAGCGACTCTGCGTAACGTCGGTACCGGCATTGATGGTCAAACCATCACTTTCACCCCCACGATGACGGCCGGGGCGTCGGTTGTTACCTGGAACGTGACGCACACGCTGAACGCTGCGCAGACGGCTGTGATTGCTCAAATCACGAAGAACAACCTCGCTGCTGGCACTGGCACTGGCACTGGCACCGGCACCGGCACCGGCACCGGCACCTGATCGGGCAGCGTCGGCTGACGCAAACGCAAAAGGGGCGCTTCGGCGCCCCTTTTTCATGTTCTCAGCTTTTGATCTGCTGAGCCGGGTAGTTTGAGCAGAACAACAAACATCCCAGCCAGGGCGTAGCAATACAGCGCATCGATGCCCCACCACTCGGTTGGGTTCCTCGGCGTTGGAATTGATTTCATCTCGATCGGGGCCACCGTGGCAATCACCGAAGCGATGAACGCCAAGCGCCATGCGCGCGCATGGGGGGCGTTGGCGGTTCTTTGCCAAACAATCAGCCCGCACAGGCACATCCACGGCATGTAGTAAAGCCACCCCAGCGGCGACACCAGAACGGCAGCAGGGATGGTCAGCAAAAAGAGCTGGTCAGCGGTGTCGGATCCGCGTGTGCTTTTTCCTGAGGCGCTTTGTCGCAACTTCACACACATGGCGGCGATCACCGCAGCGCACAACGACAATCCAATCGCACGACTGATCATTTTGACGTTGGGCCAAGACCGTGGGTCAATGCCACTGAACGCTCGATCGGTAAACCCAATCAGCGAGCCGTTCCAGTTGGATGTGGTCCAGGTCACTTGGTCTGCGACCAAGCGGTAATGGGCGTAAGGCTCGGTGCCGAAGCACAGCCAACCCACCATCAAGGTCATGAGCAGGTTGGCAATCATCGCTGCGGATGCTTGCCAACGTTTGGTCAGCAGCAGGGGCAGCAGAAACAGCGCCAGGAACGGCTTGAGTCCGGTTGCCAGCCCCAACCAAAGCCCCGCTTGTTTTTCATCGCCTCTTCGCATTTTCAGCCATGCGAGTGTCAGTGGCAGCAGGAGCAAGGTGCCGACTTGGCCCAGCGCAAAGTTGATGTACACCGGGTGATAGGCCATCAGCAAGGCTGTGCCAATGATGGTCAGTGCCGTTCGCCTCAAGCTCGATGGGGCGATTTCACCGGCCATCAGCCATGTGCTCATGACCAGGCAACCCATGGACATCGCGCTCCACAGCCACCACGACCAGTGGAAGTCGAGCATGGCCAGCGGCCCCATGAACACCATGAAAAACGGAGGGTTGAGGTTGGGTGCGAGGCACGGAATGGCCCCACCCAGCGTCAGTGCGTCTGCGCTTTCTCCTGTGGGTTGACCCTTTTCGCGCACGGCATCAGGGTGGCACGGATCACCCGGGCGAATTTTGGGTGGTATCACCCAATACATGCTTTGGCCACGCTGTAGGCGCTCGCCAGACAAATAAAACTTGTAGAAGTCGGCCGATGGCGGGTGATCCACCACGCTTTTCCCGGCCTCGATATATCTGGCCCCCATCAGCGTCAATAAAATGGACGCCAAGAGCACCATGGCCAACGAAAAGGTTCTTGTGGTTTTCATGGCGGCTGCATTGCGTTGCAATGTGTATGGCATGCGGTTTGCGGGCGATGGTACATAAATTTCAGGGGGCGGGATGCGGTCTGGTCACGATGGCTTGTTGCTGATTCAAAAATGGTCGGTGCGCCTCTTTTGGGTTTTATTGCTCCTGCAGATCGCCGAATACGCTTGGCTTGCTGAGGACGCATTCATCAACTTCCGAGTGGTCGAGCATTTGCTGTCAGGTGATGGGCTTGTTTGGAATGTCGGTGAGCGAGTTCAGGTATTCACCTCACCCCTTTGGCTGCTGTTGACGGCAGCCGCGACGTGGCTGGGCGGGGGGGTGATTCAAGCAACCCTGTTGGTGTCAGTCGCCTTGTCACTCTTCTTTTTTGGGATCTTGGCCAAGCTTTGCTTGCAAAACAGATTTTTGTTTCTTGTCTTGGGCGTTGTGTGCGCCTGTGCACCCTCGATGAGGGACTACTTTACCTCTGGCTTGGAGACCCCCTTGCTGATGACCACGCTGGCGATTTTCGCGGCGTGTGTCGTCCGAGGCGCGCTGATCTCTTTGCGTCGGCTGTGTTTTGTGGCTGCTTTGTGTGTCTTGGTGAGGCACGACACGGCACTGCTTGTGGCGCCTTTCTTGGTACAGCGGTCGCTCCAAGACCTCGCCGGAGGTGTTGGGCGATCTCGCTTGCTCGCTCTGGCCCGAGATGTTTTTTGGGGCAGCTGGCCGTTTTGGGTTTGGACGGCGTTCTCCCTCGCTTATTTTGGATCTCCTGTGCCCAACACCGCTGCCGCGAAAATGGTGGGCGGTTTTGATGGCCCAGCTCAGGCGATGCACTATTTCCAGTACATGCTGCATTTCGATCCCTTGGCATACTTTTTGATACTGATATCGATGTTGACCAACATTGTTCTGCGCACAAAAGAGGGCGTGCCTCTCGTTTTGGGTATGGTGTTGTTCACGCTTTACCTTTTGTTCGTGGGTGCTGACTACATGGCTGGGCGATTTTTTGTGGCGCCCTTGGCCTTGTCGGTCTCACTGTTGGCGCATGCAGCGGCAAGTGTGCCGGCGGGACATTGGCGTGCATGGCCTGTTTGGGCGAGCGGCGGTGTTCTTCTGGCCCCCGTCCTCGCTTTCGCAACTCAGGTCCTGGCGGAGAAGGGGGCGTCACGGTCCGCGACGGCGCGCATGCCACTCGTGCACGGGATTGCAGATGAGCGACGCCATTACCAAGGTGCAACGGACTTGTTGACGTTGTTGGCTTCCGGCCCACAGCATCCTTATGTGGACGGGGCTGCCGAGATGGCCAACGCGCCCCGGCACCCGGTCTACCTCAGTTGCAACGTGGGTTTACTGGGGTATCACGCGCCTCGATCTGCGCAAATCGTTGATCCTCTCGCGCTGGGCGACCGGTTTTTGGCTGGCATGCCACTGCGTCCTGGGCCTGTTCGCGTTGGTCATTTCGAGCGCGTTGTTCCCAGCCAATATATCGAGTCCTTGATGCTGGGTGGGAATGTGATTTCAGATCCGACGCTGCACAGGTATTACGACGACGTGCATCTGGTTGTCCGAGGCGAACTCTTCACCATGGACCGATGGGTCGCGATTTGGAGGTTGAACACCGGTGGTGGCCGAGATGCGTTGCGTGTTGTCGCTTCGGGCAGTGGTGGTGGCGCACTTCGCATGACGCCTTTGAGACTCATTCCAGGCCAGATGCCAAAGCCATGTTTGGGCTCTGGTGGCGGAGTGATGGTGCCTCAGCGGCGTGAGGGGCACCTCCAGTTGGTCTTTTTGCGTGATGCGGAGGCGAGGGCTTCCTCGGCCACCGGCTTGCCGCATTGATGTCCATTTTCCCTTGATCACGAGGAGGGTGAGACGCACGCGAAACGCGTTCTCCGTCTGACCCGCTAAAATCCACGTTTTCCCGCCCCAACCCCCTTCCCACCATGCCCAACACCACCAAGAACATCACCGCGATGGCCAATGCCATCCGCGCGCTCGCGATGGATGCCGTCCAGCAAGCCAACTCGGGTCACCCCGGCGCCCCGATGGGCATGGCCGACATGGCGGTGGCACTGTGGGGCCGTCACCTGCGCCATAACCCAGCCCAGCCGCAATGGGCCGACCGCGACCGCTTCGTGCTGTCCAACGGCCATGCGTCGATGTTGATTTACGCCTTGCTGCACCTGACCGGCTACGACCTGTCGATCGACGACCTCAAGGCCTTCCGCCAGATGCACAGCAAAACGCCCGGTCACCCCGAGGTGGGCATCACCGCTGGCGTGGAAACCACCACCGGCCCGCTGGGTCAGGGCATCACCAACGCCGTGGGCTTTGCCCTGGCCGAAAAGATGCTGGCCGCCGAGTTCAACCGCCCCGGCCATGCCGTGGTGAACCACCACACCTACACCTTCATGGGCGACGGCTGCCTGATGGAAGGCATCAGCCACGAAGCCGCCGCTCTGGCCGGTGCCTGGAAGCTGAACAAGCTGGTCGCCCTGTACGACGACAACGGCATCTCGATCGACGGCCAGGTCACGCCCTGGTTCATCGACAACACGGCTCAGCGCTTCGAAGCCTGTGGCTGGAACGTGATTGGCCCGGTAGATGGCCATGACGTGGACGCCGTGGACGGCGCCATCGAAAAGGCCAAGCTGAGCGGCAACAAGCCCTCGCTGGTCATCTGCAAGACCAGCATTGGCAAGGGCTCGCCCAATCGCGCCAACACCGCCAAGGCCCACGGCGAGCCGCTGGGTGGCGACGAGATCAAGCTCACGCGTGAAACCATCGGCTGGGCGCACGAGCCCTTCGTGATCCCCGCAGACGTTTACAGCGACTGGGATGCCAAGGCCGACGGCGCCGCCAT
>CANCFV010000091.1 GCA_947377275.1 Burkholderiales bacterium
GCACCGACATCCATTACCTTGAAGGCTGGATGGCTGCGCGCAAGCGCTGAGCCCCAGGCTGGACACGACCCATGTTGTTTGAACTCACCCTGCTGGCCAAAGAGGCCGAAGTCGAAACCCTGAGCGACGCGCTCATGGAGATCGACGCCTTGTCTGTGTCGGTCGAAGACGCCGATGCCGACACGGAACAAGAAGAAGCCCTGTGGGGTGAGCCCGGCATGCCGGTCGAACGCGAAGCCTGGCAGCGCTCCACCCTCAAGAGCCTGTTCCCTTCAGAAGCCGAAGCGCTTGAGGCCGCCACCCTGATCCTGGCGCAGGACTGGGCTGCGGACGTTCACGTGCAAGGCATCCAAGAGGTGGGCGAGCAAGACTGGGTGCGCTTGACGCAATCGCAGTTCAAGCCTGTGCCCATCACCGACACCTTCTGGATCGTGCCCACCTGGCACGACGTGCCCGCCGCAGCCAAGACCGTGATGCGTCTGGACCCAGGCTTGGCCTTTGGCACTGGCACCCACCCCACCACGCGCATGTGCCTGAAGTGGACGGCGCAAAACACCGCCGCCTACCAGGGCCAGCGCGTGCTTGACTACGGCTGCGGCTCGGGCATCTTGGCCATTGGCGCGGCGCTGCATGGCTCGGGTGTGGTCGATGCGGTTGACATTGATCCGGCTGCCGTCGAAGCCACCCATGCCAATGCCGAAGCCAACCTGTCGCACCTGAAGTCGGCCGATGGCCGCCTGCCCATCAACGCCGGCTTGCCTGACCTGGTGGGCCACGCGCAAGCCACTTACCCCGTGGTGCTGGCCAACATCTTGGCCACACCCCTGCGCATGCTGGCACCGCTGCTGGCTGGCCACGTGGCCGCCGGTGGCCATCTGGTGCTGGCCGGCATCCTGGCCCGCCAAGAGCAAGAGCTCAAAGACGCCTACGCCGAAGTTGGCTTGCAGTTGCAAGTCGCCAACGAAGAAGAAGGCTGGATCCTGATGACCGCGCAAAAACATGCGCAATCGGTGGCATAAACAGGCCCCATGAGCCTGGCCACACGATGCACCCATTGCGGCACGATCTTCAAGGTCGTGCAAGACCAATTGAAGGCCTCCGATGGCTGGGTGCGTTGTGGCCGCTGCAACGAGGTCTTCAATGCCATGCCGGCCTTGTTCGACCTCGACACCGAGTCGCCCCCGCCTCGGGTGAGCGCCCCGACCGAGCCGCAGCCCTCACCGCCTGAGCCTGAGGCCGGGCCAGACAGCCAGCCCTCCGGCTGGGTGCACACCGAAGCCGACAGCCCCATCGACCCCATCCCGCAGCCCACGCAAGCCGTGGTCGCTGCCACCGAGTTCGACCTGGACACGGCCGTGGACGTGGACGGGCCTGACGACACGGGCGAGCCACCCACGTCCATGAACCTCGACCTGCAGGCCTCGCCCAGCCCTTGGCTGTCTGAAGCGCCCGAAGCAGACCCCGAGCTGCCCGCCACCGACGAGGCCGATGCGCTCGATTCGCGCTACTTGTTGCCCTCCACGCGCGAACGCAAGGCAGCGCGGCGCCGGGACCGCGGCCCTGAGTTCGCCGACGCCCAGTTCCCCAGCGACGCCATGCAGGACGCCGAGGACGACTGGGCCTCTGACTTTGGCAACCTGCCCATCGAGCCTGAATTCGCACCGACACCGGCAGCTGCACCTGCCCCCGTGGTGGCGCCCCCTGCAAACGCCCTGCGAACGGGCACGCTGGGATCACCCGCTGCCGCCAGTGGCCCAGTGCTCATCGCCGCACTGAGCAGAGCCGCCACGCCAGCTCCGACCGACGACGATGACGACTCGGTGCCCACCACGCAGCCCTCACGCTTTGGCGAGAACTACGTGCCCGAGCTGCCCGTCGAGCCACCGAGCCTGCGCAAGGGGCGCCCCGGCACACGCGGCCGTGACCCCGCGCAACAAACGCCCGAGTTCGTCAAGCGGGCCCAACGCCAAGCTGTGTGGCGCCACCCGGCCGTGCGCGGCGTGCTCAGCGTCTTGCTGATCGGTCTGAGCCTGGGCCTGGCGCTGCAAATCGCCCACCAGTTCCGCGATGTGCTGGCCGCCTACTACCCTGAGGCCAGGCCGATCTTGAGCCAGTGGTGCGCCGTGGCCGACTGCCAGATCCAGCCGCCACTCAAGCTCGACAGCCTGCAAGTGGAAAGCGCCACGCTCGTGCGCGCCAACTCCGAAGGCCCCGACCACTACCGCCTGGCCGTGGTCGTGCACAACCGGGCCGCCATCGGGCTGGCCTGGCCCCACATCGACCTGACCCTGACCGACGACAACGGTGCCGTCATCGGCCGACGCGTCTTCGATCCGCGCGACGCGCAATGGCTGGACACCGCCGAGCCCAAAGCCGACGCCCCCACGGCCAGCGCACGGCCCTCGGCCAGCGCGCCTTTGCCGGCCGCAGCGCCCAGCCAGCGCAGCACCACCTTGCAATGGCGCCTGCGTGCCACCGACCTTCGTCCGGCGGGCTACACCGCTGAACTCTTCTACCCCTGAGGCAACACCATGTCTGTCCTGATCTGCGGCTCTCTGGCCTTTGACACCATCACCACCTTCCCAGGTCGCTTCGCGCAGCAGATCCTGCCCGAGCAGGTGCACATCCTCAACGTCTCGTTCCTGGTGCCCACGCTGCGCAAGGAATTCGGTGGCTGCGCCGGCAACATCGCCTACAGCCTCAAGCAACTGGGCGGCGACCCGCTCGTGATGGCCACGCTGGGCAAAGACGGCGCGCTCTACCGCAATCACCTCGAACACCTCGGCGTGAACCTGCAGCATGTGCTGACGGTGGAAGACGACTACACGGCCCAAGCCATCATCCTCACCGACCAGGACAACAACCAGATCACGGCCTTCCACCCTGGTGCCATGGGCCAGGCCCACCGTATCCAGATCCAGGCCGACCCCAGCATCCAGCTGGCCATCGTGGCCCCTGATGGCCGCGATGCCATGATCCAGCACGCGGCCCAGCTGCAAGAAGCCAAGATCCCTTTCATCTTCGATCCAGGCCAAGGCCTGCCCATGTTCGACGGCGAAGAGCTCAAGCGCTTTGTCAGCCAAGCCACCTGGGTGTCCGTCAACGACTACGAAGCCAAGCTGCTGGCCGACCGCACCGGCACCAGCCTGGCCGAGCTGTCCAAGTCCCACCTCAAGGGCCTGATCGAGACCCTGGGCGCCGATGGCTGCAACGTCTATGTGCAAGGCGAAAAGACCCACGTGCCCGGCGTGAAAGCCAGCGCCGTGGTCGACCCCACCGGCTGTGGCGATGCCTTCCGTGGCGGCCTGCTGTACGGCCTGTCTCAAGGCTGGGACCTGGTCAAATCGGTGACCCTGGCCAACCGCATCGGCGCCATCAAGATCGCCGCGGCCGGCCCGCAAAACTACACGCTGGACAAGGCTGCTCTCGGCCTGTGATGTAGCGGTGTCGCTCACTGGCCTGGCCTGAGCGACACACCCTGTGACAAGGCCACTCCGATGGGGGTCGGCCTGCCAAGGGGCTTGCGCGTTGTGACACCCACAACGACAAAACCGGAGCCCCCTTTGCGACACTTTCCTGGCCACACGCCGCGCTCGTCCACCGGCAGCCAACGCGCCTCTAGCGCCTCTACACGCAAACACGCGGCCTGCATCGCCTTGCTGTCCAGCTTGATCGGCCTCAGTGCCCATGCGGGCCTGTTCGGTTGGGGTGGATCTGACAGTGGTACAGGCAAAGACACAGGCACCAGCAACGCCAACCGCGGCCTCACACTGGTCACCTGGAACCTCGAGTGGCTGATGACGCCGCAGGCTCACGACGAGCTGGCCTCGCGTTGCGTGCGCCAACAGCCGGCCTCGAACGAACGCGCCCTGCCCTGCTCACCCGGCCGCACACCGCCGCCCAGCCGCACCAGCGCCGACGTCGATGCCCTCAGCCGCAGCGCACAGCAGCTGCGCCAGGCTCAGCAGGTGGACGTCGTGGCCTTGCAAGAGGTGGACGGGCCCGATGCCGCGCGGCAGGTGTTTCGGCAAGGCTGGAAGCTCGACTGCTTCGTGCAGCGGGCCCATCCACAAAAGGTGGGCTTTGCCATCCGCGAAGGCCTGCCTTACCGCTGCAATGGCGATCTCAGCGCCCTCGACATCGACGGCAGCACCCGCGCAGGCGCCGACATCACGCTTTTCCCAGGCACCGCCAAAGAAGTGCGGCTGCTGGCCATGCACCTCAAGAGCGGCTGCTTTGACGGCAAGCTCGACCGCCGCTTTGCCCCTTGCGAGCGCCTGCGCCAGCAAGTGCCCGTGGTCGAGCAATGGATTGACCGGCGTGTGCGCGAAGGCGTGGCCTTTGCGCTGCTGGGCGACTTCAACCGCCACCTCGACAAAGACGCCCGCTACCCCGCAGGGCCTGATGAGGACGCGCCCTTCAACCTGATGCAGGCCTGGAGCGACAACAGCCCACCAGGGGCCGTGTTGTTGCGCGCCAGCGAAGGCGCACCCTATGTGCCCTGCGATGCCGACGATCGGCACAAAGCCTACATCGACGACATCCTCATCAGCCAAAGTCTGGCCGACAGGCAAAAAAACAGGCGCTTTGCGCGCCTGCCTTATGACCCCGCAGACCGTGGCCGACAACTGTCTGACCACTGCCCGCTGATCTGGTCACTGCAACCCTGAGGGGCTGCAGCGCGGCCTGATCAGGCCTTGCCTTGCGTGGCCACGGCCGCTGCGGCCTTGGCAGCGGCTTCGGCATCACCCAGGTAGTAGTGCTTGATGGGCTTGAGGTGCTCGTCCAGCTCATACACCAGCGGGATGCCGTTGGGGATGTTCAGGCCCACGATGTCGTCGTCGCTGATGTTGTCCAGGTACTTGACCAGGGCGCGGATCGAGTTGCCGTGTGCGGCCACCACAATGCGCTTGCCCGCCTTGATGGCTGGGGCCATCGACTCGTTCCAGAACGGCAGCACGCGCTCAACGGTGTCCTTGAGGCACTCGGTCAGCGGGATCTGCGCGGGGTCGAGCTTGGCGTAACGCAGGTCCTGGCGCTGGCCACGTGGGTCGTTGGCGTCCAGGGGCAGCGGTGGCGTGTCATAGCTGCGACGCCAGACCAACACCTGCTCGTCGCCGTACTGCTTGGCCGTCTCGGCCTTGTTCAAACCTTGCAGGCCACCGTAGTGACGCTCGTTGAGGCGCCAGCTTTTGACCACGGGCAACCAGCTGCGCTCCATCTCGTCGAGGGCGTAGTTCAGGGTGTGGATGGCGCGCTTGAGCACCGAGGTGTAGGCCACATCAAACTCATAACCGTCGGCCTTGAGCAAACGACCCGCCTGCTTGGCCTGGGCCACGCCGGTGTCGGTCAGTTCCACATCGGTCCAGCCGGTGAAGCGGTTTTCCAGGTTCCAGGTCGATTCGCCGTGGCGAATCAGCACGAGTTTGTACATGACGTTCGATCCCAATCGAAGTGAAAGTGGGCTGGCAGCGTTTGCCAGACAGCCCGCGATTTTATAATCTCTCACTGCCCTGTCGCCCCTTGTTCAAGGGTTGGCCACGGGCACAGCGCTGCGGCGCATCTCACACACAGAAAGCATTTGATGAATTCCACGAGCTACGTCGCTGACAACTGGTACTGGATGGTGGCCGCTGGCGCCTCTGGCGCGCTCTTGCTGTGGCAACAAATCCAAGCTGGCGTGGCCAGCGGTGGCTTGAGCCCTTCCGCCGCCGTGCAGCTGATCAACCGCGAAAAAGCGCAGGTCATCGACGTGTGCGAGGCCGCTGAGTTTGCCGCCGCCCACGTGGCCGGCGCCAAGAACGTGCCCCTGGGCGAGATCGGCTCGGCCAAAGGCCTGCCCAACAACAAGAAGATCCCGCTAGTGGTGGTGTGTGCCACGGGCGCACGTGCCTCCAAGGCGGCCGCCAAGCTGCGCGAGTTGGGCCACGAGAACGTGCAGGTGCTGGGCGGTGGCCTCAAGGCCTGGCGCGAAGCCAACTTGCCCATCGACAAGGCCTGAGACTCGCCTTCACTGGTGCAATCAAAGCCGGAACGTGCTGACCACCTGGGTCAGCTTGGCGCTCTGATCTCGCATGGACTCGGCCGCTGCGGCGGCTTGCTCCACCAACGCCGCGTTTTGTTGCGTCGCGCCGTCGATGTCCGTCACAGCCCTGGCAACCTCGTTCAGGCTGTGCGCCTGCTGACTGCTGCTTTGGCTGATCTCAGACACGATCGCGTGAACGCGAGCCACCTCGCTGGTGATCGCGCTCATGGTCTGGCCCGCGGCGTCGACAATCGCGCTGCCGTCGCGAGCGCGTTCGGCGGCCGACTTGATCAGCGCGTTGATTTCTTTGGCCGCGCCTGAAGTGCGTTGGGCCAAAGCCCGAACTTCGGATGCCACCACGGCAAAGCCACGTCCTTGCTCGCCAGCGCGGGCGGCCTCAACCGCAGCGTTGAGCGCCAGGATGTTGGTCTGGAACGCGATGCCATCGATGACCGCGTTGATCTCGACGATGCGGCGCGAACTCTCCTCGATGGCCTGCATGGTCTTGATCACGCCATCGACCGCCTGTTGTCCGGCCGTGGCCGTCTCGGCCGCATGCGAGGCCATGTCTTGTGCCTGCCCCGACAGGCTCGCGTTGTGTTTGACCGTGTGCGAGAGCTGCCCCATGGTCGAGGCGGTTTGCTGCAAAGCGCTGGCCTGAGATTCGGTGCGGGTCGACAGGTCGGCATTGCCACTGGCGATCTCGGCCGCCGCATGGTTGATGCCATGCGTGCCCTCACGCACGCCCGAGACGATCGTGGCCAGGCCATCACGCATGTCCCTGATGGCGAGCAGCAAGCGGGCGGGCTCGTCGGCCCCCTCCACAGCGATGTCACTGACCAAATCACCCTTGGCCAATCGCCCGGTGGCCTCCATAGCCTGCGCCAAAGGCTGGGTGATGCTGCGGGTCAGCGCCAAACCCAAGCCCGCCGCCAGCAGCAAGGTCGCTGCGCTGGCCGCCATGACCCAGATGTCGTGGGCGCGTGCAGTGTCTTGCGCTGCCATCACCGCTTGGCCGGCTGCCTTGCCCTGCAAGGCGTCTAGCTGGCTCAACTCCTGGATCAGCTGGTCTGACAAAGGGTCGATCTGGGTGCCAATGATCTTGGCGGCCACCTCGGTGTTGAAGGCCAGGGACACGCCCAAGGCTTCTTTGAACAGGGGCTCGATCTGATGGTCCAGCTGGTCGAGGCGTTCCAGGCTGCGGGTCCCATCGGCCGACGTTAACAAAGGTCCGAGTGCAGCGCGCGCCTTGCCATAGGCCTCTCGGTGCGCACGCGCCGACTGCTCTTGCTTGTTGACCACATCCAGATCGGTGGCCAAACCCATGTTGCGCACCGCCACCGCGGCTTGCAGCAACTCGGCCCGCATGGTGGCAGCCAGCTCTGTGCGCTGGTGGCTCGATTGCAGCGACTCAAAGCCCTGCTGGCGCGTTCGTGAGGCTTGCCACGAACTGCCCACCAACAGCAAAGCCATCAAGCCAAGGATGGTCCCAAAGCCCAGCGCCAGCCGGGACCCGATCGAAACACGTCTGAACACCTGCATGGCGCCGCCTTTTCTCTCTTCGAGCCGGGCCTGAGCCCGACCGTCATCAGTCTTTGTAAATGCCGCAGCCCACCAAGGTGTCACCCAGGCGTTCGAGGTACATGGCCTTGCTTTCCATCTTCTGGGCCACGGGGTTCATGAACTTGTAGCCCTCAACCCAGCCGCTGCCCTTGCCTTTGGCCAGCTCGACGAACTTCTGGATCAAAGGAAACCCATCTGGGTCTTTCAGGTTGATCAGATCCTTACCGACCAACTTTGCATTGGCACCATGGGCCAGGTTCTTGCCGTTGAGGTCGTAGACGATCACGTACAGGTCACGGTCCTTGAAGGACTTGCCCGTGGTGATCTCTTCGTAAGCCTTGTCTGGCCCGTTGGCCTTGATATAAGCCACGGCTTTTTTGACCATGGCAGTGGCTTCGTCACGCGAGCCATGTTCGCCCGCAAACGCGGGCAAGCCGGTCAACAAACCAGCCATCAAAACAAGTGCCGCGCGGCGATGGGTCGAGGGAAGGCGCATGGAGGGCTCCGTTAAAGGTAGATCCCTGCATATCGGCTGCACTTGCCAAAAAATGAAGGTGTCTCCATGAAACGGGAGGCCACGCTGGCGCAAGGGGCAGGCAGGCGCGCGACAATGCCGTTTTATTGTTCAGCCAGCAAGCAACTGGGACCCGACAACATGCAAGCCGTCAAGATGTACACCACGCAGGTCTGCCCTTACTGCCAAAGGGCCAAGATGCTGCTCAAGCAACGTGGCGTGGCCACGATCGAAGAGGTCCGCATCGACCTCGACCCGGTGCAGCGCGACCACATGATGGCCATCACTGGCCGCCGCACGGTGCCGCAGATTTTCATTGGCGAGACCCACGTGGGTGGCTGCGACGACCTGATCGAGTTGGATCAAAAGGGCGGCTTACTGCCTTTGCTCAACGGCGCTTAAAGACGCATGACATGGCTGAACGCCTAGCGGGTGCGAAGCCATGAACAAGGCCTGGGAGCGCAAACCCCCAGGCCTTTCGTTTGACGCACCATCAGGCGATCAGAACGCGTGGCGCATGCCCGCCACGTACGAGTAGCCCTTCTTGAAACCCGTGAGCTTTTCGTTGTCCATCATCACGGCCACATAGGTGTCGGTGCGCTTGGACAAGAAGTGGTCGTAGGCCACGGTCAAGATGTTGTGCAGCGTCTTGGGCGTGGTGCCACCTTCAACAGCCCGCTCTTTGCTCTGGCCAAAAGAGGCCAGCACCTTGCCGGCCGAGGTCACGGGCACCGACGCGCCCAGCTGGTACAGCATCGTGTTGATGCGGGTGGCGCCCGTGAAGCCATGGTTACCGATCTTGCCGTATTCAGCAAAGAACTTGGCAAAGCCGGCGTCATAGCTGACGTTGGCCAAGCCAAAGGTTTGACGTTGGCCCTTGGTCAGGTCGACCTTGGGCGCCTCAACCGAGCGCACCGTTTGCCACACACCGCCCACGGCCAAGGGGCCGTTGACATAGTTGGCGGCCAGGCTGTAGCTGCTGCCTTCGCTGCCATCGGTCACTTCCGCAGCTTGGGCGGCGGTGCTCAAGGTCAAGCCCCCCATGCTGGGCGTGGCGTAAGAAACCGCATTGCTCCAGCCCGAGTCACCCTTGTCGTTGCCCCACTTGTTGTTGAAGCTCAGTCGAATGGCGGGCGAGAGGCCGAACGCGCCACCAAAGGGGTTGTAGGCAACCATCTGAGCATAGACCGGGTCAATTTGGCGACCCAACACAACCTTACCAAAACCGCCTTGCAGGTAAACGTTGGCTGCGCGTGACCAGAAGGGGTCGGCCTTGGCCGTGACGACGGCAGACGAGTTGGTGGTCAAGTCGTTGCGGCCCGAAGCGCCGGTGTCAGGGCGCAAGAAAGCCTCCATCACAAAGCCCGCCTTGAGGCCATCACCCAGGTCTTCAACGCCCTTGAGGCCGATGTAGCTGGTGATCATGTTGTTGCTGTCGACCTTGGTGAGGTGCTTGTTGTCAGTGCTGCCCTCTGTGCCGCTGAGCTGCATCGAGGCAATCGACAAATCAACCACGCCATACAGGTTGTAGCTGGACTGGGCATGTGCAGTGGTGCAGACACCAGCAGAGACGGCCAGCACAGGCAGCAGGCATTTGGAAAGGGACATGGGGGCAACTCCGTGAGTGTGGCTTGGCGCACCCGACCATCGGGTACGCAGCGCCGCCTGAATTGCAGGTTCTGTGCCGAGTTGAAACTGCCCCCAAAAGACAGTCTCCATGCACGCTTTGGGCGTTTTGTCCGATTTCCCCGCCCCAAATCGGATCGAAAGTGCATACAACTTGTGCATGAAACTGTATACACAATGCGCACGGTTCTTGCTGATCTTTGGCTCACACCCTTCACTGGAGCCTTTTGCAATGACCGCATCGACGTTGACCCGCCGCGCCACCTTCACCCGCTTTGCCGCTGCGGTGGCCCTCAGTGCCGCATCGTTCCTGCCAGCACACGCTGCCACGCCGATCAAATTCCAACTCGACTGGCGCTTTGAAGGCCCGTCGGCGCTGTTCCTCTACCCCGTTGCCAAGGGCTACTTCAGCCAGGCTGGCCTGGACGTCACGGTCGATGCCGGCAACGGCTCTGGCGGCACGGTCACGCGGATCGCTTCGGGCAGCTACGACCTGGGCCTGGCCGACATGGCCGCGCTGATGGAGTTCCACGCCAACAACCCAGATGCGCCCAACAAGCCCGTGGCCATCATGATGGTCTACAACAACACGCCTGCTGCGGCCTTCGCCCTGAAGTCGTCAAGCATCAAATCGCCAGCCGACATGGCCGGCAAGAAGCTGGGCGCGCCCGTGTTTGACGCCGGTCGCAAGGCCTGGCCGATTTTTGCCAAGGCCAACAAAGTCGGGCCCGTCACGTGGGTCAGCATGGACCCCTCGCTGCGCGAGACCATGCTGGCGCGCGGTGACATCGACGTGATCACGGGCTTTTCGTTCACCTCGATGCTCAACCTTGAAGCGCGTGGCGTCAAACCCGCCGACATCGTGTCCTTCCCGTACGCGCAGTACGGCGTCAAGCTCTATGGCAACGCCATCATCGCCTCGCCCAAGATCCTCAAAGAGAACCCAGAGGCGGTCAAGGCGTTCTTGAAGGCCTTTGCCAAGGGCACGAAAGAAGTCTTGCTCAAGCCTGAAGCGGGCATCGAGACGGTCAAGGCCCGCGACGGCATCATCAATGTCGATCTCGAAACACGCCGCTTGAAGATGGCCATTGCCCAGGTCATCAACAGCCCCGACGCCCGCGCCGAAGGCTTTGGCCAGGTCAAGCTGCCGCGCCTGTCGCTGATGGCCTCTCAAGTGGCCGATGCCTTCAACACCAAAACACGCATCAACCCCGATGCGGTGTGGACACCCGCCTTCTTGCCCAGCGCCGCTGAGCTGAACGTGCTGCCCGCCGTCAAGTGAGTGAAGCCGCAGCCCCAACCACAGCAACCACCGAGCCCATCGCCATGAGCGCATTTGTTGATTTTGATCAGGTCTGGCTGGCCTACAACGACGAGCTGCTGGCCAAGTCGCAGTTTGCCGTTGAAGACCTCAGCCTGCGTATGAAAGAAGGTGAGTTCGTTGCCATCGTGGGCCCCTCGGGCTGCGGCAAGTCCACCTTCATGAAGCTGACCACGGGCTTGAAGATGCCCTCCAAAGGCCGCATCACCATTGGTGGTGAGTCTGTCACGGGTCCGCTCAAGATCACGGGCATGGCCTTTCAGGCGCCCTCGCTGCTGCCTTGGCGCACCACGGTCGACAACGTGTTGCTGCCCTTGGAGATCGTCGAGCCCTACCGCTCGAACTTCAAGGCCAAGCGCAAAGAGTACGACGCCAAGGCGCGTGCCCTGCTGCAAAGCGTGGGCTTGGGCGGCTATGAAGACAAATTTCCTTGGCAGCTGTCGGGTGGCATGCAGCAGCGTGCGTCCATCTGCCGCGCCCTGATCCACGAGCCCAAGATGCTCTTGCTCGACGAGCCCTTTGGCGCGCTCGACGCCTTCACGCGCGAGGAGCTGTGGTGCGCCCTGCGCGACCTTCAGGCCCAGCGCGGCTTCAACGTCATCTTGGTCACGCACGATTTGCGCGAAGCGGTGTTCCTGGCCGACACGGTGTATGTGATGAGCAAGAGCCCTGGCCGCATCGTGGCGCAGCGCCCCATCGAGCTGCCCCGGCCGCGCGATTTAGAGGTGACCTACGACCCCGAGTTCACGGGCATCGTGCATGAGTTGCGCGCCCACATTGGCGCCATGCGCAAGCCCGCCACCATCGGCACCACAACGGAGGTGGCGCAATGAGCACGCTGTTGAATCGCATTCCTCCTGCACAACTCGAGCGCTGGGCGCCCTGGGCTTTGCTGGTGATCACGCTGCTGATCTGGCAGGCGCTGTGCTCGGCCTTGTCGGTGTCGGAGTACATCTTCCCCAGCCCGGCCCGCATTGCTGAGCAGATGGTCGAGTTCCATGCCGAGATCCTCAAACACGCTTGGCGCACGCTGTGGGTCACGATGGTGGGCTTTGGCCTGGCCATCGTGGTGGGCGTGATGTTGGGCTTTTTGATTGGCAGCTCGCGCCTGGCCTACGCCGCCATCTACCCCTTGATGACAGCCTTCAATGCGCTGCCCAAAGCCGCCTTCATCCCGATCCTGGTGGTGTGGTTCGGCATTGGCGTGGGGCCGGCGGTGCTGACGGCTTTTCTGATCAGCTTCTTCCCGATCACGGTCAACATCGCCACGGGCCTGGCCACGCTCGAGCCCGAGCTGGAGGACGTGCTGCGCGTGCTGGGCGCGCGCCGCTGGGACGTGCTGATCAAGGTGGGCCTGCCCCGGTCGATGCCGTACTTCTTCGCCTCGCTGAAGGTGGCCATCACGCTGGCCTTTGTGGGCACCACGGTCTCTGAGATGACCGCGTCCAACGAAGGCATTGGCTATTTGCTGATCTCTGCGGGCTCGGCCATGCAGATGGGGCTGGCCTTTGCCGGCCTGGTGGTGGTGGGCGCCATGGCCATGGTGATGTACGAGTTGTTCTCGTTCGTTGAAAAGCGCACCACCGCTTGGGCCCACCGAGGCAGCCAGGGCCACTGATCACGGGGGGTGCCGGTCGCAAACCCTCATGCGTCTGTGACAAAGCCGTCATCGGGCTGGGCGATAATCCAGCCCGATTGTCATTCTGGCTTGGACCCCTTGCGCCCACCGCAGTGCCCTGGCCGTATCCACCTTTCTTCAGGATCCCTCATGAGCGACCAAGCCGCACAACCGTCTTTCAGCATCCAACGCATTTACCTCAAGGACCTGTCCCTTGAGCTGCCCAACGCGCCCCAGATCTTGCTGGAACAAGGCCAACCCCAGGTCGACGTGCAACTGAACCTG
>CANCFV010000092.1 GCA_947377275.1 Burkholderiales bacterium
CCAAAGCCCGCATCGTGGGCGATGTTCGCTACGAAGCCCTTGAAATGCACCAAGGCGCCACCATCGATGGTGAGTTGCGTCCCCTCAAAACCGACGACAAGCCAGCACTGAAGCTGGCGGCCAGCGCGGCACCTGCCGAACGGGCTCAACTTGCTCAGCCAGCCGCGGCAGGGCAGGTGCACAAGATTTGATTTGATTCCGGAGAACGTACATGACCGCTGTTGCCCAAACCACCGAGAGCTTCGCCCAAGACATCCCCGTGCCCATCGTGTTCACGGACTCGGCTGCGGGCAAAGTGGCTGAACTGGTGGCCGAAGAAGGCAACCCTGACCTGAAGCTGCGCGTGTTCGTGCAGGGCGGCGGCTGCTCGGGCTTCCAGTACGGCTTCACGTTCGACGAAATCGCCAACGAAGACGACACGAAGATGGAAAAGAACGGCGTCACACTGCTGATCGACGCCATGAGCCTGCAGTACCTTGCCGGTGCCGAAATCGACTACAAGGACGACCTCGAAGGCGCCCAGTTCGTGATCCGCAACCCCAACGCCACGACGACCTGCGGCTGCGGTTCGAGCTTCTCGGTCTGATCCGGCCCAACCCGGCCCAACCCGGCTCAGCGAGCCGGGTACAGCGCGCCCAGCACACGCGGGCCGCGCGCACCGGTCACAGCGGGCACGTTGCCTGCCCACCGCTGAACATGCGTCCACGCCAGCCAGGCAAACGCAGCGGCTTCGACCTGCATCACATCCAGGCCCTTGGCATTGGACGTCACCACGTCCATGCCGCGCAAGTGTGCCTTCAATCGCCGCATGAGGTCGCCGTTGAGGGCGCCGCCCCCGCACACGATCACTTCTTCGGCCTCTGGCGCGTGCGCCAAAATGGCCTCGGCCGCGCTGCGTGCGCTCAGCTCACACAGCGTGGCTTGAACATCGCGCGCGGTCTGTGGATCGAGTGGCGCTGTGGTGTCCACACCATGTGCTGACAGCCAGCGTGACAGCCAGTCCGGGTTGAACAAGTCTCTGCCGGTGCTCTTGGGTGGGGCTTGCAGGAAGAAGGGCTCTGCCAAGGCGCTCACCAACCAGTCTGGCCTGACTTGGCCAGTCGCGCCCCAAGCGCCGTCGGCATCGTAAGTTTGGCCCGTGTGCTGCGTGCACCACAGGTCCAGCAGGGCGTTCCCGGGTCCGCAGTCAAAGCCCTGCGGGACTTCGCCCGGGCGGATCAGGCTCACGTTGGCAAAACCGCCGATGTTCAATGCCGCCACCGTGTGGCCGGGGTGGCCAAACACCGATTGATGGAAGGCGGGCACCAGTGGTGCGCCTTGGCCACCCGCGGCGATGTCGCGGCTGCGAAAGTCCGCCACCACATCGATGCCCACCAATTCGGCCAGCAGGGCGGGGTTGTTGAGCTGCCAGGTGTAGCCCGCATCGGGGCGGTGCCTGACGGTCTGGCCATGCGCGCCAATCGCTTGTACCTCGCTGGGCAGCACCCCTGCCGCTTCGCAAATGGCGTGCACCACCACGGCGTACAGCACCGCCAGGGCCTGAGCAGCTAGTGCGCTGCGATGGAGTTCGTTCTCCCCAGGGGTGTTCAGGTCCAGCAGGGCCTCTCGCAGCGGCGGGGGCAGGGGGCGATGGGCGTGCGCCAGCGTGCGCCAGCCCTCGCCCGTGCGTTGCATCAGAATCCCGTCCACACCGTCCAGCGAGGTGCCTGACATCAGCCCGATGTAATGCTCAGAAAAAAGCCCGCTGGCGCGGGCTGTGGGTGTCAGGTCCAAAGGGGCATGGTTTGTCATGGTCTGACCTGTTTGTGACTGCGTCATTCAAAGCGCGCGCTGGCCTGTGCCCCCGCAGCCTGCCAGTCATCGGCCTGCTGCAGTTGGGCGGCGACCTTGCTGGCCAGCCGGCGGAACTGCGCCACATACATTGTTGACAGCTGAAGGCTTTCAGACGCACGGGCAATCGCCATCGGGTCGACCTGCTGTCCACCCACCTTGAATTCAAAGTGCAAATGTGGGCCGGTCGCCCAACCGGTGGCACCCACCGCGCCAATCAACTGGCCTTGCTCAACCCGGGCGCCCTTGCGCACGTCAATGCGGCTGAGGTGGGCGTACACCGTGGTGCGGCCGCCGCTGTGCTGCAGCTCCACCACGTTACCGTAGCCGTTTTGTTGGCCGGCAAAGCTCACCACCGCATCGCCCACGCTGCGCACCGGGGTGCCCGTCGGGGCGCCAAAGTCCACGCCCAGGTGAGCGCGCCACTTCTGCAAAATCGGGTGAAAGCGCATGGCAAAACCCGACGTCACGCGAGAGAAGGCCAGCGGTGAGGCCAGAAATGCCCGCGTTTTGCTCTTGCCGTCCAGGTCGAAATAGGTGCCCTTGCGACCAGGTTCCTGGAACCAGACCGCGTCGTGCGCCTTGCCCTTGTTGATGAAGCGCGCGGCCAACACGCGGCCAGAGGTGCTGGCCCAGCTGACGGGCTCGCCGTCGGCGGTGTGGGCTTCGTACAGCACGCTGAACGCATCGCCCTTGCGCAGTTCACGGCGGAAGTCGATGTCGCTGCCAAAAATTTCGGCCATCTGGTTGGTGACACCATCGGGCACGTGGGCTTCGTCGGCAGCAGCAAACAAAGACGACTCGATCACGCCTGAAGTGAACCGCTGGGTCACCTGCAGAGGCAGTGTCACTTTGCGTGCTTCCCAGTGGCCCATCCCATCGGCAGGCATGCGCTCAATGGTCAGTCGGGTGAAGTGGGTGTCAATTTCGCCAGAATCGGGGGCGCCACGCGCCACCAGTTGCTGCAAGCGGCCATCTTTGATGATGGCCTTGACGGCTTTGCCGGCGCGGCCCAGGAAGAGGCTGGCGGCGGTCGCGTCGCTGCGCAGGAATTCGGCGGCTTGCGGGTCATCTGCACCCAAGCGGCGCAACAGGCTGTCTGCGGTGTCTGAGCTGCGGGTGGCGTCGCTGCGGTACAGGGACAGGGGTTGGGCGTCGAGGCGCTCCAGCTGCTGGGTCAAGCCGGGCAAGGTCACGGGTTCGCTGACTTGCGTCACGGCCGGGAGGCTGGTTTCGGGCAGGCTTGACAGGGGCGCAACGCCAAACGCGGTCATCGCGGTGGAGGCCAAGACCAGCAGCAAAGCGGCACTCACCCGTTTGGGGTGCTCGTGCGCCAGGGACTGGATCCTCAGGGCGTGGCGCTTCCAGTTGGTGCGCTCAAAGGGCAGGGCGCCCTTGGGATGCTTGAAAGAAGACAAATCGCGAATTCCCATCTCGATCCGGTGACAGGAGACGCTGTCCCCTAAAATCGGCCCCTTGTCGTATGCAAAGGCATCTGCCTGTGCACCCACAGTGGGCGGAGTATAGCCGTGACCTGGGTGCGCCCAGACTGCCGATTTTCACTTAATGGTAAGCCATGTCGCACGCAGAAAAAGCCGTTCAAACCCCGCCAGTTCACCCGGTGACCGACCGCGTGCGCGAGGCCTTGGCCGTCACCCAGCGTGGTGTGGAAGAGCTGCTGCCCGAAACCGAGTGGGTCAAAAAGCTGGCCCGATCTGAAGCCACAGGCGCGCCTTTGCGCATCAAGCTGGGCTTGGATCCCACCGCGCCCGACATCCACCTGGGTCACACCGTGGTCCTCAACAAGCTTCGTCAGCTTCAGGATATCGGCCATTCCGTGATTTTCTTGATCGGGGATTTCACCTCGCTGATCGGTGACCCGTCTGGCCGCAACACCACCCGCCCACCCCTGACCGCCGAGCAGGTCAAAGCCAACGCCGAGACCTATTACAAGCAGGCCAGCCTCGTGCTCGACCCTGCCCGCACCGAAATTCGCTACAACAGCGAGTGGTGTGACGCCTTGGGCGCGCGCGGCATGATCCAACTGGCCAGCCGCTACACGGTGGCCCGCATGATGGAGCGCAACGACTTCCACGAGCGCTTCCACGCCGGAACCTCGATCAGCGTGCACGAGTTCCTGTACCCCTTGATGCAGGGCTACGACTCCGTCGCGCTCAAGTCCGACCTCGAGTTGGGCGGCACCGACCAGAAGTTCAACCTGCTGATGGGGCGCCACCTGCAAGCTGAATACGGCCAGGAGCCTCAGTGCATCCTCACCATGCCCTTGCTGGAAGGTTTGGACGGCGTCGAGAAGATGTCCAAGTCCAAAAACAACTACATCGGCATCAGCGAAGCGCCCAACGACATGTTCGGCAAGCTCATGAGCATCAGCGACGAGCTGATGTGGAAGTACTTCACCTTGCTCAGCTTCCGCCCGCTCGACGAGATCGCCCGTTTGCAAGCCGAGTGCGCGGCCGGGCGCAACCCGCGAGACGCCAAGGTCATGCTGGGCCAAGAAATCGTCACGCGCTTCCACAGTGCGACTGCGGCAGAGCAGGCCTTGGCCGACTTCGTGAATCGATCCAAGGGCGGCGTACCTGACGACATCCCAGAAGTGCAACTGACCTTGCCTCCTGGCGGTGATGGCTTGCCAATTGGGCAATTGCTCAAACAAGCGGGCCTGGTCGCCTCCACCAGCGAGGCCTTGCGCATGGTCGACCAGGGCGGCGTGCGCGTGGACGGTGCAACGGTTGGTGACAGAGGTCTCAAGTTGAAGGGCGGCCCTTTTGTGGTGCAGGTGGGCAAGCGCAAGTTCGCCAAAGTGACCCTCCTGGGGCAGTAACCCCAGCCTCGGGGGTAACCACTACACCTGAATGCGGGGGGAACTTCTCTCACTTGGTGTTTTCCTGAGGCGTTTCGCACGTGTTCGAGGGACAACAGCTGTTGTGCCCCTTAGACGATGCCCGTTATGCTTACAGCGAACAGACATACAAAGCGTCTGTGCTGGTCGAAGGAGTACGCGGATGCCTCACGACAGCAGAGAAGTACCAAAGGGCCGCTTCCCAGTGGAGATAAACATGAAATTTGCAATGAAGAGCATCGTCGCTGCCGCCGCGTTCGTGGCAGTGGGTGCAGCCAGCGCTGCTACCGTGACCGTTGTGACCGGTGACACGTTCAGCTACAACGGTCAACCCCTGACCGCAACGGGCAGCGGCACGCTGTCGTTCAGCAGCTCGCTGTTGGGCGCATTGGACGCTGCTGGCGTGACCGTGGATGCATACACCTCCAACCCCGCGTTCCCAGCCACCGCACAATCGACCTTCGACGTTGATGGCCTGTACACCTCGGCTTCGGCCTCGGCTCAGATCACCAGCCTGACCATCAACGACGTGACCAACCAAGTTTTGGCTGCTGGCACCTCTGGCGGTGCACTGCAAACCGCCCCAAAGACCAAGGCTGTGTCGAATGGCGGCACGTTGGCTGTGACCGACCTGCGCGTTGACCTGGTTGCCAAGAAGGTTTACGGCACTCTGATCGGCGCCAACGGCTACGGCACCGTGAACTTCGACGGCACCAATGGCAAGTACCTGTGGGACATCGCCAGCATCACCGGCGCAACCGCCGTTGCTGGCCCTGGCACCTACACGACCAACATCTCTGGTCTGGCCATCACGGCTGACGCCAAGGCTGGTTTCATCACTTCGCTGGGCCTGTTGAAGAACGCAGTTGTCGTGCTGGACAGCGTGAAGGACTACGGCACCATCACTTCGGTGATCGTGGCTACGCCTGCCGTGCCTGAGCCTTCGACCTACGCCCTGATGGGCTTGGGTCTGGTTGGCCTGAGCCTGGTTGCTCGCCGCCGCGCCAAGTAATTGACGTTTCGTCAATGAACCAAACCGGGGCCTTTGGGCCCCGGTTTTTGTTTGTGCATGCGATGGGTGTGAGCCGAGTGCTCATAAGTGGTTCCCCACCCCTCATTTGCCGGTCAAGCCGCCCTGTGCATATCTTGGCGGCTTTTTTGCGCCGATTTGATGCGCCTCAAACACGGCAAAAACGTGCATCTGCCCGATAATCACAAAGCCGTTGAGCGCATTCACAGGTTTGCAAAACAGCCCCCGCATGCACTGGGGCGTAGTCCTTCGAGGAGACAGCATGACTTTTTTGGCCTTGTCGCGAACAAGCTTCGTGTTGGCATTGGCTGCAGCCATTGCGCTGCCCGCGGCGCCCGTCCAGGCGCAGCAGCAAGCAGACACCATTTTTTCGAAGGTGACGCCTTCGTTCCGCGAGCGTGCGTTCATGCGGATCAACTACATCAATGCCAAGGTCAAAACCACCTCGGGTGATGCTTATGACGTTACCGGGCCGGTGGTTGGTAAGAATGACATCCGGAATTTTCTTGGAACGGGCAGTTCGTACACATCCACGTATGCCGGGCGCAAAAGCAAGGGAATTTATGACGGAGTGGCGACCGCGTTCGAGGACGGCGCTGCTGAAGATGCCGATGCCGGTTGCGAGGCTGAACGCAATGGCTTGGGCACGCCTTGCGGCATTCGTGCGCGGGGCTCGAACACCGTCGGTACCATGGCCTTGAGCCTGGGCTACTACCTTGATGATGAAATGTCTTGGGTGGTCGAAGCCTATGTGCTGGCTGCGCCCTTGAAGGTCTCAGCCTATGGGGATGGCGTGGCCGCACTTTCCTTGAATGGCCAGAATGTGATCAACCTGAAAATGCTGCCTCCGACCGCGGTTCTGGGCAAGTATTTTGGTTCTAACAAAGACAGTTTCCGCCCTTTTGTGGGCTTGGGTGCCTCGTACGCATTTTTCTATGATGCGAAGGCCACCGATTCTTTCAACACGTTTGTGGGTGGTTCCAATCCGGGCGATACCACGGTGAAACTGAAGAATGCACTCGGCGTGGGGCCCTTTGTCGGGTTCCAGGCCAAGATGGACGAAACTTGGCACCTTGGTCTGAACGTGGGCAAGTTGCGCTACAAAACCGATGCCACCTTGACGACCAGGAACACCATGATCAGCGAGAACTCCGCTGTGTTGAAGGCGTTTGGTCCCGCCGCTCAACGGGCTTTTGATGCAGCCGGTATCGTGGGTTCAAATGCCCAGAGCGTGCCTCAAAACGCCATCGCAGGCGTTTCGATTGTGATGTGCGATTTGGCCAACGCCAAAGCTGGTTTGACGACAGGCAATACCAATTGCAGCAATAATTTCGGCACCTTTGTTCGCAAGGCACCCGTGGTGTTCGATAACACGCTGTTCATGTTGAGTTTGGGTCGAAGCTTCTGATTTTTCGCCCCCCGGCATGCCGTGTTTTCTGGATGAATTCAAAAGGATTGAATATGAAGCGTGTGATCGCCGCGTGTTGTTTGGCCGGTGTCTCATCGGTCGCATTGGCTGACGGATATTTTGGTGCCGTTCTGGCTTTGAGCAAAATCCAGTCGGGCTGCTCGTCTGGTTACAAGTGTGACCAGGTTGCTTTGGGTGGTCGCTTGTATGGCGGCACGAAACTCAAGCCATCTCAGGTTGTCGACTTGGGGGGCTTGGGTTCGATCAATGCCATGGAAGTTGGTTACATCCGACCCGGCAATGGCAAGTCTTCTGGCAACAAGGTGATTCGCCGCTATAACCCAGATTTGGCTGACGTCGAAGTGGTTTCTGTCCCCGCCACAGAGACGGTCGAGGCGACGGTCATTTACGCGGCATTGGTCTCCAATTTCCCTCTGGACGCTCAGACGAGTTTGAGTGCCAAGCTTGGTGTGGCTTATGTGTCGTCCACTTTGCTGTCCCGTGTAGACGGTGTTTCGGATGGCGGGCAAACTGCAACCAAATTCAAGCCATATCTTGGCTTGGGCGCCGCTTATTCGATCGGCGACGGCTTGAGCCTGACGGGCAGTTTTGATTTCACCCAATACGATGTGGTGGGCCGCAAGGGCAACATCACGGCCTTGGGTTTTGGTGCCCAGAAATCATTCTAAGCAGCATGGGAGGGCTAGCTTCTGGCCTGTCCGGATGATGTGATGGGCGCAGAGGCTGGCATGACCGTCGGGGGCACTCGTGTTGCCCAGTCCTCTCCCCAAATGCCCGGATCCTGCACATCGATGTGGCAGCCAGGGTATCGATTCAGCAAGCGGCGCAAGTCATTGGCGTGTTGAAGTCGGGTCAGTTCGGAATAGAACTCGGCTGAAAACCCCAGCGGGTATCCCGAAATGTGCTGGTACTGCGGCAGAACGATGGGGTGCTCATCAAGCGCTTTGGCCATGATGTTCAGCGTGTTTGCCGTGATCCTGTGCAGGTGCGATGGCAAGAGCAACCAGCCCGGTGCCATCGATGACGCCATCACGCCGGTTGCCACTGCCCTTGCCATCGGATCTTGTGCATTGGCGTTGCCTGTGTCTTGCAAATCAAGCACGCAGAGCTTGGGGCGCAGGCGGCGAATGGCATTGACACGGTGGCTTGGGGCCACACACACAACGTTCAATCCGGTTGCGTCAGCGGTCATCAGGGTCGCTTGCAATGTATTGAACTGCTCAAGCGCCAGGCTTTCGTGAGGCAGCATGCATTGCTCGGCAGGCATGACGTTATCTGCCTGGGCCAAGACGATCAGCGTGGGTCGTGCCTGCATGGTGTGCTTTGAGTTCTTGCAACAAAGTGTTCCCGTTTTTGCTGCAACGCACCAGCGTGGCTTCACTTAAGTGCATACCCCTCTTCAGGACTTGATCAAGGTCATTTCAGGTGCCAATCGAAGTGGCCGATACTGTGACCATGGACAAACCTAGACATGATCTGGCGCAAATGCGCAAAAGCTATGAACAGGCCGCACTCGATGAGTCACATGTTCATCCTCAGCCTGTGGACCAGTTCCACCAGTGGTTTGACGAGGCGATGAAGGCGCAGGCGCTGGAGCCCAACGCCATGACCCTGGCCACAGTGAGTGCCGATGGCCGTCCTTCAACCCGCGTGCTGCTGCTCAAGGGGGCTGACGAGCGGGGGCTGGTCTGGTTCACCAACTACGACAGCCGCAAGGGCCAAGAGTTGGAAGCGAATCCGTTTGCCGCCATGCAGTTCTTCTGGGGCGAGTTGGAGCGCGTGGTGCGCATCGAGGGCAAGGTCGAGCGCATTGCGCCAGCCGAGTCTGACGAGTACTACAGCAGCCGCCCTTTGGGTTCGCGCATCGGCGCATGGGCATCACCGCAAAGCCAGGTGCTGGCCTCACGCGCCGACCTGGAAGCCGCTTGGGTCAAGCAGCAGGCTGCCTTGGGCGAAGCCCCCCCGCGCCCGCCCCACTGGGGGGGCTACCGCCTGGTGCCCGATCGCTGGGAGTTCTGGCAGGGCCGCAGCTCGCGTCTGCACGACCGCATTGTGTTCGTGCAGCAGGCGGGCGGTGGCTGGGTTTTGCAGCGTCTCGCCCCCTGAGGCGCTCGCTCACTCTCCTGCATGGTGCGGAAATCACGGCGCAGGACGCATCCCACAAAGAGAAACCCCCGGGCTAAGCCGGGGGCTGGATCGGCACGAGGGCCATCCGCGGAAAGGTCGGAGGTGTTGGTCCGACCCTTCCACAAGCGCAGTGACTGCGCTTGGTTGGTTTGCCTGTTCGAGGCAGACTCAGGTTAAGCGAAAGCGCGTGCTCGGGCAAGGCCTTTGGGGTGCCCCCTTTGGCGAAGGGGGCTCATGCCGCCGAACTTCGCGGTTTCGGTCACGCCTTCTTCAAGATGCTGGTGAACAGATCGTCCACACGCGCGTTCACCGCGTCAGGCATGGTGATGGTGCGGCCCCATTCGCGCGTGGTTTCGCCCGGCCATTTGTTGGTGGCATCCAGTCCCATCTTGCCGCCCAGGCCGCTGATGGGCGAGGCAAAGTCCAGGTAGTCGATGGGGGTGTTGTCGACCAGGGTGGTGTCGCGAACCGGGTCCATGCGCGTGGTGATGGCCCAGATCACTTCTTGCCAGTCGCGGATGTTCACGTCGTCGTCGACGATGACGATGAACTTGGTGTACATGAACTGGCGCAGGAAGCTCCAGATGCCGAACATCAAGCGCTTGCTGTGCCCTGGGTAGGCCTTTTTCATGCTGACAATCGCCATGCGGTAGCTGCAGCCCTCGGGTGGCAGGTAGAAATCGACGATTTCTGGAAACTGCTTTTGCAGGATCGGCACAAACACTTCATTGAGCGCCACGCCCAACACGGCGGGTTCGTCAGGCGGTTTGCCGGTGTACGTGGAGTGGTAGACCGGGTCTTGGCGGTTGGTGAGGCGGTTGACCTCGAAGACGGGGAACCAGTCTTGTTCGTTGTAGTAGCCGGTGTGGTCGCCGAACGGGCCTTCAAGGGCGTGCAGGTAGCCGCCTTTTTCTTTGAGTGGCACGCCGTGTTCGCTCACGCCCTCATAACCGGCTGCGGCGGTGGGGATGTGCCCTTCGAGCACGTATTCGGCACTGGCTGGCACTTGCAGCCATTGGTCGGCTTCACCCACCTTGGTGTTGACCACCTCGGTGCGGCTGCCGCGCAGCAGGCCGGCGAACTGGTATTCGCTCAGTGAGTCTGGTACGGGCGTCACGGCGCCCAGGATGGTGGCCGGGTCGGCACCCAAAGCCACGGCAATCGGGAAGGGCTTGCCGGGGTTGGCCAGGGCGAACTCGCGGAAGTCCAGCGCGCCGCCGCGGTGTGCCAGCCAGCGCATGATCAGCTGGTTCTTGCTGATCAGCTGCTGCCGGTAGATGCCAAGGTTCTGTCGGCGCCGGGGGTTGGGCACACCTTGCGGGCCCCGTGTCACGACCAGACCCCAGGTGAGCAGGGGTGCCGCATCATCCGGCCAGCAATGTTGGATGGGCAATTCGGTCAAATCGACGTCACCGCTTTGTCGGCTTTCGAACTGGCATGGCGCGTTGCGCACTGTGCTGGGCTTCATGTCCCAGAGCGCTTTGGCCATCTGAATGAGCTTGCCGGCGTCCTTCAAACCGCGCGGGGGTTCAGGCTCTTTCAGGCTCGCCAGAACGCGACCAATGTCACGCAATTCGCTGACATCGTCGGCCCCCATGCCCATTGCGACACGTTTTGGGGTGCCAAAAAGGTTGGTCAGAACCGGTACTTTGTAACGGTTTGTCTGGTTGGCGGGGGCCTTCAGGTCGGCCCCGCGACGCGCGGCTTGCTCGAACCACAAGGCCGGTCCGCCGGCCCGCAGCACCCGGTCGCTCAGGGCGGTCATCTCTAGGTAAACGGACACCGGTTGGCTCACGCGCTGGAGTTCACCTTGGCGTTCCAGTCCGCTCACGAACTCGCGCAAATCACGGTATTTCATCTTTTATTTTGTATAAGAAAGCAATTCGTTATGCTTGACTGGTTATTACAGGCTTGCCTAGAATCCGCTCCCGTTGGTGTCTGGGAGCGTTTTCCCGCATCAACTTTGCGTCACCACCCGGTGGCGCAACGCTGCCAGCCCCGGCGGTTCCACATGGCTTGTGGACGTTTTGACAGGCCTTTTCGTGGTGATGACTGAGCTTTTGCACGGCTCGCTTCACCGTTTTGCCGGGGCCATTATCACTGCCGCCTTTCGGGCCGCGGGCGCTTGCCAAGGCAAGCCCTGTGTCCGGTGCGGCAGCGAGGAAAGGAGAAGCATGACAGCGTTTGAGCGTGCAGCGGAGGGCCAGGAGCCCACCGCAACCGGTGCTGAACTGAATGTGAAGCCGTCTTCCTTGGTGCGTGGCCTGAGAGTGGCGCGCATCGATCTGGGTTTGTTTTTGTCTGATGTGTTGGGGGGCCTGCGTTGCGTGGGTCACAACACCCTGGCGATGTTGGGCCTGGCCGCCGTGGCCGTGGCTTTGTTCTTGATGGGGCGTCCCGACGTTCGCCATGGTTTGGAAACCCAGGCCCTGGGTTGGTTGACGGCGCGTGCGAACGGCGTCCATGCGGCTGGCTCTGCCGGTGTCGAGGTTCCGGACGGCAACGCCGTTCTGCTGGCCATGGCCGAGCCCGATGCGATTCAACGCGCCACGGCCACCAACCCGGCGCAATTGAACCGGCAGCAGTCGGCTGTGGCCTATTGGATTTCACGCCGCTACAACGTGGCGCCCGAACCCATCAGCCGCTTGGTGCAAGAGGCCTGGGATGTCGGGCAGCGAGCCAACATGGAGCCCACGCTGGTGCTGGCCGTGATGGCGATCGAGTCGGGCTTCAACCCGTTCGCGCAAAGCCATGTCGGTGCACAGGGCCTGATGCAGGTCATGACGCGCATCCACCATGACAAGTACGAGATCTTTGGCGGGCAAAACGCAGCCTTTGATCCGGTGACGAACTTGCGCGTGGGTGTTCAAGTGCTCAAAGACTGCATCCGCAAGGCGGGCAGTCTGGAAGGCGGATTGAAGTACTACGTGGGCGCTGCCAATTTGGTCGACGACGGCGGCTATGCCATGAAGGTGCTGGCCGAGCAGGCTTACCTCCGGCAGGTCGCCGCCGGGCACAAGTTGGCCACCAACGTGCCGTTGCCACAGGCTGTTGCACAGGCCGATGTGGGCAATTCGCAGGGCGTGAACGCCACAGCGCCCTCGGCGAGCGTCGTGCCCGCTGCGGCACACGATGCCGCCCCGGTGGCGCCTGCCGCCAGCGACTCTGCACCTGCGCCTGCCGCCCGCCGAACCGAGCAAGTGGCCTTGCTTGACACCCTTCGCTGAGCCCAGGGCACCCCCGCAGGCTTGCCCGTATCTCAAGGCCCCTCAGCGAGGGGCCTTTGTTTTGGGTGGGCTGACAGCGCGGAGACGCTCCGCTACAATGCGGCCAGCTGCGCAACTGGCGATACATGGCCCGCTCGTTTTCGAGATGGCCTGAGGTGGTGAACCACTGGGAAGCGCGGCCGGCAGGTGCCTGAAGGCGCCTTGCTGTTTCAGCCGTTCGCCTGGGCAGCCCTCATGCTTTGGTCACTTTGACCGAGGCTGCGGGACTTCAACCTTGAAGAGGACTGCCAAGTCATGTTCGATCGCGCCCAACACACCCTCGCCAAAGTCGACGCTGAACTGTGGTCGGCCATCCAGGCCGAAAACACCCGTCAAGAAGACCACATCGAGCTGATCGCCTCCGA
>CANCFV010000093.1 GCA_947377275.1 Burkholderiales bacterium
GCCAGCAGCGAGAACAGCGAGGACTTGCCTGCGCCATTGCGGCCAATGAGGCCGACTTTTTCACCAGGGTGCAGGGTGACGCTGGCTTGCTGGAGCACGGGTTTGACGCCTCGCAGGAGGGAGACGTTTTTGATGACGATCATGGATGGCAGTAAGGTGAAAGGATCAGGCGAGCAAAGCGTCGCGTGTGATCAGCAAGACTTGGTCGTCGCCCGAGCTGGTGGGCAACCAGAACACGGGCAGATCGGGGAAGGCGCGTTCGAAGTTTTCGCGCTCGTTGCCTATTTCGAGCACCAGAACGGCCTCAGGTGACAAGTGGCGGTCGGGCTCGGCGCGCAGGGCAGCGAACAAGGCACGGGTGAAGTCCATGCCGTCTTCGCCAGAGGCCAAAGCCAGCTCGGGCTCGGCCAGGTACTCGGCAGGCAGGGCGGCCATGGACTGCGCGTTCACATAAGGCGGGTTGCACAGGATCAGGTCGTAGGGGCCTTGTGTGCCGGCCAAGCCGTCGCTTTGCAGCAAACTGATCCGGTCGGCCATCTGGTGCTGGTCGACGTTGATGCGGGCCACGGCCAGGGCGTCTGGGCTGATGTCGGCGCCATGGACGGTCACGTCCGGGTAGGCCAGAGCGGCCAGCACGGCCAGGCTGCCGTTGCCGGTGCACAAGTCAAGCACGCGGCGGGTCTGGTCGCTCAACCATGCATCGATGGTGCCTTCGGCCAGCAGCTCGGCGATGAAAGAGCGGGGCACGATGGCGCGCTCATCCACGTAAAACGGCACGCCTTGCAGCCAGGCTTGCCGCGTGAGGTAAGCGGCGGGCTTGCGGGTGCTGATGCGCTGGGCGATCAGGGAGTGCACGGCCGCGGCTTGGTCTGCACTGACGGGGTTTTGCGAGGCGCTGTCGAGGTCGTCAATTGGCTGACCCAACTGCCACAGCACCAGCCACGCGGCTTCGTCAAAGGCGTTGGTGGTGCCGTGACCGTAGCCCACCTTGGCTTCGTCGAGCTTGATGGCCGATTGTTCGATCAGGTCGATGACGTTCACGCGAGCAACCTCACCAGCGTCTGGCGGTAGATGTTTTTCAGGGGCTCAATGTCGGCCACGGCGACGTGCTCGTCGAGCTTGTGGATGCTGGCGTTGCAGGGGCCGAATTCGACGACCTGCGGGCAGATCTGGGCAATGAAGCGGCCATCTGAGGTGCCGCCGGTGGTCGACAACTCGGTCTCGATGCCGGTGACCTCGCGGATGCTGTCGGCCATGGCGTCGACCAGGGGGCCGCGGCGCGTCAAGAAGGGGCGTCCGCCCACTGTCCAGGCGATGTCAAAGCCCAGGCCGTGCTTGCGCAGCACGTCTTCGAGGCGCGCTTGCAGGCTTTCAGGCGTGGACTCGGTCGAGAAGCGGAAGTTGAAGTCGATCACCAACTCGCCGGGGATGACGTTGTTCGCGCCCGTGCCGGCGTGGATGTTCGACATCTGCCAGCTGGTGGGTGGGAAGTGGTCGTTGCCGTGGTCCCAAACAATGGTGGTGAGTTCGGCCAGGGCCGGCGCTGCCACGTGGATGGGGTTTTGCGCCAAGTGCGGGTAGGCGATGTGGCCTTGCACGCCCTTGACCTTGAGCTTGCCTGAGAGCGATCCGCGGCGGCCGTTCTTGATCATGTCGCCCACCTGCTTGACCGAAGTGGGTTCGCCCACGATGCAGGCGTCCAGGCGCTCACCTTGTTGCTGCAGCCATTCGCAGACCTTCACGGTGCCATCCACCGAGGGGCCTTCTTCGTCGCTGGTGATCAAAAAGGCGATGCTGCCGGCGTGTTTCGGGTGAGCGGCCACGAACTCTTCGCTGGCCACGACCATGGCGGCCAGCGAGGTTTTCATGTCGGCGGCACCGCGGCCATACAACAGGCCATCGCGGTAGGTGGGCACGAAAGGCGGCGACGACCATTGGTCGAGCGGGCCGGTGGGCACCACATCGGTGTGACCCGCAAACACGAGCGTGGGCGCACCACTGGCATGCCCTGAGCCGCGCTTGATGGCCCACAGGTTGGTGACGGGGGCCTCTGCTGGGCCGAAGACCAGGGTCTGACAGTCGAAGCCAATGGCCCGCAGGCGATCGGCCATGAGGGTTTGGCAGCCCTCGTCCACAGGGGTCACGGAGGGGCGTGCGATCAGCGCCTCGGTCAGGCGCACGGTGGCGGTCATGGCGGTGGATGCGTTCGCGTCAAGCGCGTCAGATTCGGGTGTTCGAGAAGCCGCTGGCGGTGTCGTCGTTGTTGACGTCCAGCGTGATCTCGGTGAAAGACGGGCCATCTTCCAGCACCTCGGCCTTGGCCGCGAGCTTGGACTTGGTGCCCATGTCATTGGCCAGGCGCCACATGAGGTTGCTGGGCGAGTCGGCGTTGAGCAGGCCTTCGTCTCTGGAGACGATGCCCTCGTTGATCAGCCGGGCGATGTCTTGCTCGTAGCTTTGCGAGCCTTGGGCCATGGACTTTTCCATGGCCTCTTTGACTCCTGAGAAGTCGCCACGCTCGATCATCTCGCCTACCAATTGGGTGTTGAGCAGCACCTCGCACGCGGGAATGCGGCCTTCACCATCGGCCCTCATCAACAGGCGTTGCGACACGACAGACTTCAGGCCCGAGGCCAAGTCGCTCAGCAAGGCCGGGCGTGCTTCGGGCGTGTAGAACGACAGGATGCGGCCCAGCGCGTGGTAGCTGTTGTTGGCATGCAGGGTGGACAGCACCAAGTGGCCCGACAGCGCATACGACAGCGCCGCCGTCATGGTTTCGCGGTCGCGGATTTCACCAATCAGGATGCAGTCTGGCGCTTGGCGCAGCGCGTTCTTCAAGCCGATTTGCAGCGACTGGGTGTCGCGCCCCACTTCGCGCTGGTTCACGATGGACTTCTTGTTGCTGAACAAGAATTCAAGCGGGTCTTCGATGGTCAGGATGTGACCGGTCATGCGCTGGTTGCGGTGCTCCAGCATGGCAGCCAGCGTGGTGGTCTTGCCCGAGCCGGTGGCGCCCGCCAGCAGGATCAAGCCGCGCTTTTCGAGCACCAAATCGGCCAGGGCCTTGGGCACGTTGAGCGTCTCCAGCGCCGGGATGTTTGAAGGGATGTGGCGGAACACGGCCGCCACCGAGCCGCGTTGCTTGAACGCGCTCAAACGGAAAATCGCCACACCGGGGATGGTGATGCCCAGGTTGAGCTCGCCGGTCTCGTCGAGCTCTTCCATCTGGGTGGACGAGATCATCTCGGACAGCAACTGCCGGGGCTGCGATGGCGTCAGCACCTGGTTGGTCAGCTGCATGATCTGCCCGTCGATCTTGATGAGGATGGGCGTCTTGGCCGACAGAAAGACGTCAGAGCCCTTCTTCTCGGCCATCAGGCGCAAGACCCGTTCCAGATTCCCACCGCTCATCGAGTGCCTCCCGGGGCTGTTGGCAAAAACACGAGGCGATCAGGCGCCGCGCAGCAGGTCGTTGATGCTGGTCTTGGAGCGCGTTTGGGCGTCCACGCGCTTGACGATCACGGCGCAGTACAGCGAGTACTTGCCATCGCTTGATGGCAAGTTGCCCGACACCACGACCGAGCCGGCAGGGATGCGGCCATACGTGACTTCGCCCGTGGCGCGGTCATAGATCTTGGTCGACTGGCCGATGTACACGCCCATCGAGATCACCGAGTTTTCTTCCACGATCACGCCTTCGACCACTTCGGAGCGAGCGCCGATGAAGCAGTTGTCTTCGATGATGGTGGGGTTGGCTTGCAGGGGTTCGAGCACGCCGCCAATGCCGACGCCGCCCGACAAGTGCACGTTCTTGCCGATTTGCGCGCACGAACCGACGGTGGCCCAGGTGTCGACCATGGCGCCTTCGTCAACGTAAGCGCCGATGTTCACATAGGACGGCATCAGGATCACGTTCTTGGCTTGGAAGCTGCCACGGCGGGCCACAGCGGGGGGCACCACGCGCACGCCGCTGGCACGCAGCTGCTCTTCACTCCAGCCGGCGTACTTCGTTGGCACCTTGTCGTAGAACTGCAGGGGGCCGTCGCCAATGGGCACGTTGTCATTCAGACGGAAGGACAGCAGCACGGCCTTCTTGATCCACTGGTGGGTGACCCAGTCGCCGTCGATCTTCTCGGCCACGCGCAGCTTGCCCGTGTCCAGCGAATCGATGATGTGGTTCACAGCTTCACGCACTTCGGCAGGGGCGCTGGCGGCAGACAGGGTGGTGCGCTGTTCCCAGGCGTTGTCGATGGCGGTTTGCAGGGCTTGAGTCATGTCTTTCTTTCGGTCGGTATCGGGTGAGGTGAGGGCCTGGGTTCAGGCCCGTCAGGCTGTTTGGGACTGGATGAAGGCTTTGATGCGCTCGGCGGCTTCGACGCATTCGTCCACGCCGGCCACCAGGGCCATGCGCACGCGGCCTTGGCCTGGGTTGACGCCACCGGCCTCGCGGGCCAGGTAGCTGCCAGGCAGCACGGCCACATTGTATTGAGCCAAGAGCTCGCGGGTGAAGGCGGCGTCATCGCCACCGCACACATGGGCGGGCACCTTGGCCCAAAGGTAGAAGCCCGCGTCGGGCAGGGCCACGTCCATCACGGTGGCCAAGATGGGCGTGACGCGCTCGAACTTCTGGCTGTACATGGCGCGGTTTTCAACCACGTGGGCTTCGTCGTTCCAGGCAGCCACGCTGGCGCGCTGCACGGACGGGCTCATGGCGCTGCCGTGGTAGGTGCGGTAGAGCAAGAAGGCTTTGATGATGGCCGCGTCGCCCGACACAAAGCCTGAGCGCAGGCCGGGCACGTTCGAGCGCTTGGACAGGCTGGTCAATGCGATCAGGTTTCTGAAGTCGGTGCGGCCCAGCTTGGCTGCTGCCTCCAAGCCGCCCAAGGGGGCAGCGCCTGGGCCTTCGCGGAAGTAGATCTCTGAGTAGCACTCGTCAGAGGCGATGACAAAACCAAAGCGGTCGCTCAGGTCAAACAGCTTGGCCCACTCGTCCAGCGGCATCACGGCGCCGGTGGGGTTGCCCGGCGAGCACACGAACAAAAGCTGGGTGGTGGCCCAGGTGCTTTCGGGGATCGAAGACCAATCTGCGGCGAAGTTGCGAGCTGGGTCTGAGTTGGCAAACACCACGCGGGCACCGGCCAGCAGGGCTGCACCTTCGTAGATTTGGTAAAACGGATTGGGACTGACCACGGCAGGGCCGCCGGCATCGCGGTGCTGGTTGGGGTCGATCACCGCTTGGGCCAAGGCGAACAGCGCTTCACGCGAACCGTTCACTGGCAGGATCTGCGTGGCGGGGTCGAGCTTGAGGCCGTAGCGGCGCTCGGTCCAGTCGGCACAGGCTTGGCGCAGGGCCGGCTCGCCCGCGGTGGCCGGGTAGCTGGCCAAGCCGTCCAGGGCCGCACTCAGCGCCTCTTTGATGAAGGCCGGTGTCGGGTGCTTGGGCTCGCCAATGCCCAAGCTGATGGGGCGCAGGGCGGCGTTGGGGGTGATGCCAGCCGTGAGGCCACGCAGGCGCTCGAAGGGGTAGGGCTGGAGTTTGTTCAGCAGCGGATTCATGGGGTGCATTATCCCTGCCCGAACGCGCTTGATGGGTGAGTTCAGGCGCAAAGGCCTGGCTGGCGTCAGTTCTTGTCTCGGAGGGCGATGGCCGAGCGGTCGCGGCCCTCGTTCTTGGCTTGGTACATCGCGCGGTCAGCCCGCTCCAGGGTGTGGGCGAGGGTGCTGACGGTGGCGTGGTCTGCCACCCCGGCTGAAAACTTCACCCGCAGGGCCGGCACGGTTTCGGACACCTGGCAGTGGCTCAAGGCTTGGCGCAGTCTCTCCAGGGCGATCACGGCCTTGTGGGTGGACGTGTTGGGCAGCAGGCAGATGAACTCTTCGCCCCCCCAGCGGGCGATGGTGTCGGTGTCGCGCAGCGCGATCCCAGCGGCCGAGGCAAATGCCCGCAATGCTTCGTCGCCCACGCGGTGGCCATGCTGGTCGTTCACCCTTTTGAAGTGATCCAAGTCGATGAGGACCACGGTGAAGCGTTCGCCGTAGCGGTCAAAGCGCTTGACGCTGTCCTCCAGGCGCTCTTGCATGAAGCGGCGGTTGTACAAGCCTGTGAGCGCGTCGCGCGTGGCCAATTGCTGCACTTGTTCCAGGGCGATTTTGAGGTCGCTGCGCTGGGCTGACAGCCTGTTGCGCCAAGACGAGATCTGGTAGGCGCAATAGATCATGGATGGCACGGTGCCCAGCATCAACTCGAAGCGCAGCAGCTCCAGGTCAGATGGGTAGTAAACCGGGTCGTAGCGAGACAGCAGCGCCATGCTCAAGCCCAGGAGCACCATGGCCCCTGTGCCCACCGCCACGGCTTGCTTGGGGGTGTGGGTGTACATGCCGAACACCATGACTAGCGCGATCAGCACCAGCACGATGCCTCGGTCATGGGGGCCCACGGCCGTGTAGGCAAATGCGATCGCCAGCAGCGCGAACATGTTCTGCGGCAGCATCAAAGTGGGGTCTTTGAGCTGCTTGGTTTTGCCGGTGCGAACCAGCATGTAAAACAAGGCGTAGGCGGGCAAAGAAGTGGCCAGCAGCAGGCGTGGCGCGAAGGGCTTGATCACACCCAAGTCGGCGGCGTAGAAAGCGGCGCTGCAACAAATGGCATACATGACTGCGCACAGCAAGATGGCGGCGGTGCGTGCGCGTGTGGCCCGGTCGCCCCCGAAGACCCCGTTGACCAGGCGGCCAACGGCATCGACGATCGGGTCGCCTTGTTGCATGTGGGCGTGGTTGTCCGTCATGGCAGCACCTCTGCTGGCGGTGTTTGGCGCAACAAGGGCGGCGGGGAGCCGTCGGCCAGCAGGCAGCGGTTGCGCCCTTGGCGCTTGGCGGCATACAAGGCGATGTCGGCCCGTTCAATGACTTGTTCCAGGCTTTCCCCCGGCGTCGGACGCGCAATCCCTGCAGACATCGTCACATGCAGTTGAGCATGCCCCTCGAACGTCAGTGTTTCCATCGCGTGGCGCAGTCTCTCCAGCGCCGCCAGGCTGTCTTGCTCGTTGGCGTGGGGCAGCATCAACAAGAACTCTTCGCCGCCCCAGCGGGCCAGCTTGTCGACCTTGCGCAGCTGTGCTTGCGCACTTTGGGTGAAGGTGCGCAACACGAGATCACCCGCGTGGTGGCCGTGCTGGTCGTTCACGTGCTTGAAGTGGTCCAGATCGATCAGCGCCACGCACATGGCGGTGCCGCTGCGTTCGCTCAACTTGAGTTCGGCCTCCGCAAGGTCGGCCATCACGCGGCGGTTCAGTGCGCCCGTGAGCATGTCGGTGGTGGCCATTTGCTGAACGGTGTGCAAGGCTTCTGACAACTCTTTGGCTTGGTGTGCAATGCGCATCCGGATGTCACTGACCCACTTGCCAATCAGCGACAAGGTGAGCAGGGTGGACCCACCCACCAAGAAGTGGGTCAGGCCCAGTGAAAACGGGTAGTGAACGGGGTCGCTCAAGCTCAGCCCCAACACGGCGCATGCCAGCAGCGCCGTGTTGAACAAACCCAGTTGAAGCACCTGAACCGGTTGTAGGCGGAGCATCGACAGCACAATGGTTTGCGCCATCAGGATCATCACATTCCCACGCTGGTTGCCCAGTTGCGTGTAGGCCAATACGCAGCCACACAGGCCGAGCAGTGCGTGCGGAAAGGTCAGCACCGGGTCCTTGAACCTGCGGCTCCAGCCCGAGCGCACCAGCGCGAACACCCCGATGAAGATGCCTGCGCTCATGAGGTTGAGTAGCAGCGCTGTGTTGTGGCGCATCAGCCCCATGTGTGCCGATTGCACGATCGCGCCGGTCGTCACCACATAGGGGATCAGCGTGAGCAGCACGAAGAAGACGTGCCGGCGCGTGATGGGGTCGTTGCCCATCAATGCGTTGCGCCAGGGGATCAGCCAGTGGTGTGTCATCCGTGCTCAATGTGTTGCACGGGTTATCGACCTCACCGAGGCAAGCTTGAACTCAAGGATGGCCGGGTTTGCCGGGCAAATAACGCTGGTCAGAGTAGGTCAGCAGCCAGTGCGGCTTGAAGGCCACAAAAATGGCCACCAGCATCCCCGTGCTGATGGCCTCGCCCCAGCCGAGGAGCCAGTGACCCAGCATCCAGTCTTCCAGTGCGAGGTTGTCGGGGCGCTGCTCGGCCAGCGACGCCAAATAGCCCGTCAACGTGATGGCCAAGGCGGTGACGATGAAGCCACGCCCGAGGATGTACACAAAGAGGTGCTTTGGCAAGCAGCGCCGCATGGCCAGGCCCATCAGCAGGGCGATCGAGCCTGGCACCACCCCCATCCACACCACGTGGGACACGAGTTGAGTGGGGTCGGGCCAGCCGACTTTTTGGATCAGGCTGGAAGCCAGGGCAATGGGCAGGAGGCTCCACATGGCCAATGGCCAGCCAAACATCAGCACCAACAGACACACGCCGGTGACGTGCAGGGTCATGCCGTTGGGCAGCAGGTGCTGGGTCCACCACAGAAAGGGCAGGGCCACCATGGCGGCCAGCCAGGGGTTTTGCAGGGGGCCATGGCCCAAGGGCAGCCAGGGCCTGAACACCAGCGCCAAAGCCAGCGCGCCCAGCAGCAAGACGCCTTCAAGGCTGCCGATCACGGAGGACTGCAGCCAGTCGGGCATGGTGGGTTTGGCTCGGTTCAGCCCAGCAGGCCGGTTTCAGCGTTGTGCTGGGGCAGGTCCACCTTGGGGGCGGGCTTCCAGCCCTTTTTGCGGTGCTCAACCACCACGTTGGTGTAGATGCCGCCGCGCACGTACCACTTGGCGGTGATGCGCAAAAAGCGTGGGTTGATGGCCTTGACGATGTCGGTGAGGATGTCGTTGGTGACTTTTTCGTGGAAGGCGCCGTCGTTGCGGTAGCTCCACATGTACATCTTCAGGCTCTTGAGTTCGACGCAGAGCTTGTCAGCGATGCAGTCGATCGTGAAGTGCGCAAAATCTGGTTGACCCGTCAGCGGGCAGAAGCAGGTGAACTCAGGCACCTGGAACTGAATGACGTAGTCGCGCTGAGGCGCGGGGTTGGGGAAGACGTCGATCTGGCGCGACGGGGCCGAGGGTGGCGTGGCCGGTTTGGCGCGCTCGCCGACAGACACGGCCTCAGCAGCCTTCTTGGGCGCGTTTTTGGCGACCGGCTTGGCGGCGGGTTGGACGGGGGCTGCGGTGTTCGCGGGGGCTTTCTTGGCCATGGTCGACTGCTGAGGGTAGGGGGGATCGGGGGGATGGGCAATGTTATCATCTTTGATTCATCTTGGCATGACTGCGTGCAGGTTTTGCCAAACAAATCAACGACTTAGCACGGTGGCAGCCTTGTTTGGGCTGCGCGAGCATGCGCCTCAATTCCATCAAGCTGTCTGGCTTCAAGTCATTTGCCGAGCCGACCCACTTCCAATTGCCCGGGCAGTTGGTGGGCGTGGTGGGGCCCAACGGCTGCGGCAAGTCCAACATCATGGACGCGGTGCGGTGGGTGCTGGGCGAGTCAAAAGCGTCTGAGTTGCGTGGCGAATCCATGCAAGACGTCATCTTCAATGGCTCGGGCAACCGCAAGCCAGCCAGCCGCTCGAGCGTGGAGCTGGTGTTCAGCAACGAAGATGCCCGCGCTGGCGGCCAGTGGAACCAGTTTGCCGAAATCGCCGTCAAGCGCGTGCTGACCCGCGACGGCACCTCCAGCTACTTCATCAACAACCAGCCCGTGCGCCGCCGCGACGTGCAGGACGTGTTTTTGGGCACTGGCCTGGGGCCGCGCGCCTACGCCATCATCGGGCAGGGCACGATCAGCCGGATCATCGAGTCCAAGCCCGAAGAGCTGCGCCTGTTCCTGGAAGAAGCCGCAGGCGTGTCGAAGTACAAAGAGCGCCGTCGCGAAACCGAAAGCCGCCTCCGAGACACCCGCGAGAACCTCACCCGCGTGGATGACATCTTGCGCGAGCTCAACGCGAACCTCGACAAGCTCGAAAAACAGGCCGAGGTGGCCACGCGTTACCACGGTCTGCAAGACCAGGGCACGCGCAAGTTGCACCAGTTGTGGTTCTTGAAGCACCGCGATGCGTCGGGTGAAGAAACCCGCATCCGCCAGGCCGTGGCCGAGTCTTTGACCGCGCTGGAAGCCCGCACCGCTGAGTTGCGCAGCGTCGAGGCTGAGCTGGAACACGTGCGCCAAGACCACTACGCCGCCAGCGATGCCTTGCACGATGCCCAAGGCGCTTTGGCCGAAGCCAACCTCGAAGTCAGCCGCCTGGAAGAGCGCATCCGCTACGTGGTGGAAGGGCGCCAGCGCGTGGAGCAGCGCCTGGCCGAACTCAAGGCCCACAACGACCAATGGGCCGAGCGCCGCAGCGCCGCCGAGTTCGAGCTGGAAGAGCTGGCCGGCAAGATGGTGATGGCCGAAGAGCAGGCTGAAATTTTGGCCGCGCAGGCCGAAGAGCTGGCAGGCAATGTGCCGGCTCTGGAAGATGCCGTGCGTGCTTCAACCCAGCGCGCCAACGAGCAGCGCGGCTTGGCCATGCAGGTGCAGCAGCAGATCCAGCTGCTCGCGGCCGAGTCACGCAGCATCGATGAGCAAACGCGCCAGCTCACCCTGCGCCGCGAGCGCCTGGCCGCTGAGAAGCAAACCCTGGCCGCGCCCGACGACGTGCGGCTGGCCGACCTCAAAGGTCAGTTGGAGGCGGGTCAAGAAGACCTGGCCGTGTTCGAGGCCCAACTGGCCGAGTTGACCGACACCGTGCCCGCCCTCGACGATGCGCGCAAGACCTGCCAGCAAGACAGCAACGCTCAAGCGGCCAAGCAGTCTGAGTTGGTGGCCCGCCTGGAGGCGCTGCGTGCCTTGCAAGACAAGGTACAGACCGAAGGCAAGCTCAAGCCCTGGTTGGCCAAGCATGGCCTGGACGGCCTGCAAGGCCTGTGGAGCCGCATCCACATCGAAACCGGCTGGGAAAACGCGCTCGAATCGGCGCTGCGCGAGCGCTTGTCTGCGCTGGAAGTGGGCCGTGTCGACATCGTGCGCGCCTTTGAGCAAGACGCGCCGCCCGCCAAGCTGGCCTTCTACAGCCTGCCGCAGCCTGGGCTGAACAACCCGCACCAAACGCTGCCGCGTTTGGCGGAGCTGCTGCGCCTGAACGACGCGGGCCTCAAGGCCTTGCTCAACGACTGGCTGGAAGGCGTCTACACCGCAGTCAACTTGGACGAGGCCTTGGCCAGCCGCCACAAGCTCACGCATGGCGAGGTCATCATGACCCGCGCCGGGCACACGGTCAGCCAGTTCGCGGTGGCGTTTTATGCGCCCGATTCTGAGCAGGCCGGCATGCTGGCCCGCGCGCAAGAGATCGAGAACCTCGACAAGCAGGTGCGTGCCCAGGCCATGATCGCCGAAGACGCCCGCTCGGCGCTGGTGCGTGCCGAAGCCGCTTACACCGACGCCTCGCAACGCCTGGCCACGGCCCGCCGCGACACCACCGAGGTGCAGCAGCGTGCCCACCAGTTGCAAGTCGAGGTGCTGCGCCTGACGCAGTTGGCCGAGCAAGCCAACGCCCGCAGCAGCCAGATCGCGCAAGACCTGGCCGAGCTGGATGCCTCGCTGGACGACTTCCAAGAGCGCCGCGCCACCGGCGAAGCCCGCTTCGAAGAGCTCGACATCAGCTTGGGCGAGGCCCAAGAAAAGCACGCCACGCTAGAAGAGGCGACGATGGACGCCGAGCGCCGCCTCAACCAGGCCCGCGAGCAATCGCGCACCCTAGAGCGCCAAGCCCAAGAGGCCCAGTTCAGCACCCGCAGCATGGCCGCCCGCCGAGGCGAGTTGCAGCGCGGCATCGACACGGCTGTGCAGCAAATCCAGACCAACGACCAGTCGGCTGCGCAACTGCACGAAGAGCAGGCCCGACTGAGCGACGCCAGCGCCAACACCGGCTTGGACGAGGCCCTGGCCAAGCGCGTCGAGAAAGAAGGCTTGCTGGCCCAGACCCGCAATCGCTACGAAGACCTTTCTGCGCAAATGCGCCGCTTTGACGAGCAGCGTCTGGGCTTTGAACACAGCCTGCAGCCCTTGCGCGACCAGATCACCAAGCTGCAGCTCGAAGAGCAAGCGGCCAGCCTGGGGGGCGCTCAGTTCATGGAGCAGCTCACCGCGGCCGAGGTCGACCTGGTCGCCCTGGCCGAAGGCATCGAGCGCGATGGGGTCAAGCTGCACGGTTTGCAGTCCGAGATCGACCGCGTCCAACGTGAGATCAACGCCCTGGGCGCCGTCAACCTGGCCGCCTTGGACGAGCTGACCGCAGCCCGCGAGCGCAAGGGCTTTCTGGATGCTCAAATGGCCGACCTGCTCGATGCCATCGGCACCCTGGAAGACGCCATCCACAAGATCGACCTGGAAACACGCGACCTGCTGGGCGGCACCTTCAACGCCGTCAACGAGCACTTTGGCCGCATGTTCCCCACGCTGTTTGGTGGGGGCAGCGCCAAGCTGGTCATGACTGGCGACGAAATTCTGGACGCCGGCGTGCAGGTCATGGCCCACCCGCCGGGCAAGAAAAACAGCACCATCCACCTGCTCTCAGGTGGCGAGAAGGCCCTGACCGCCATCGCGCTGGTCTTTGCCATCTTCCAGCTCAACCCGGCCCCGTTCTGTTTGCTGGACGAGGTCGACGCGCCCCTGGA
>CANCFV010000094.1 GCA_947377275.1 Burkholderiales bacterium
TCGTAGACCTGGTCGGTGCGGGCTTCGTCCAGACGCGGCGCCTGGCTGGTCGGCCCAATGAACATGCCCGAGAACAGGTAAGACAAGGACGGGTGGTTGTGCCAGAAGGTCAGCAAGCTGCCCAGCACATCAGGCCTGCGCAAGAAGGGGCTGTCGGCCGGCGTGGCGCCACCGAGCACGAAGTGGTTGCCACCGCCCGTGCCGGTGTGGCGGCCATCGACCATGAACTTCTCGGTCGACAAACGCGTTTCGTGCGCGGCCTTGTACAAGAACTCGGTGTGGTCCACCAGCTGTTCCCAGCTGCTGGCGGGGTGGATGTTGACTTCGATGACGCCTGGGTCGGGCGTGACTTGCAACATCTTCAGGCGCGGATCGCGTGGTGGCGGGTAGCCTTCCAGCACGATGTGCATGCCCAGGTCATCGGCCGTGGCTTCAACGGCAGCGAGCAGGTCGAGGTAGTCGTCCAGGCTGGTCAAAGGTGGCATGAAGACGTACATGACGCCACCGCCCTGCCCTTCGGCCTCGACCTTGGGGCCGCTGGAGCGATCGGGGTTGCGCACCTCCACGCACAGCGCCGAACGCGTCACCCAATGGGCCGACTCGAAACGATTGGGCATGCGGCTGGGGTCCACCGAGGTGGCCGATGTGGGGCCTGCCGCGGCAGCTTGCGGGTTGGGGCCCAAAGCGCCCCACTCGCCATTGACACCAGCGCCACCCACGCCAGCGACCGTCTGGCCTTGAACGCCCACCGCGCCGCCTTGCGCCACGCCACCACCGACGTGGTGCGGGCCATATTGCGCGCGCAGCTTGGCCGCGTCAGGCAAGGGGTTGCGCACGGCGAAGGGATCGTGCTCGTAGGTGTAGGGGTAGTCGCCCTTGCTGACCCATGGCAGCGAGTCCAGCGGCAAGCGGTAGCCCATGGGCGAGTCGCCCGGGAAGAGGTACATGCGCTCATCGCGGAAGAACCACGGGCCGGTGACCCACTTGGGGCCGCTCAGGCCCACCGACCATTCGCGCTTGACGGGCAGCGCGTAGCCCACCTTGTGCTCCAGGCCTTGGTCGAACACGCGCAGCAGGCGCATGCGCTCCATTTCGTCGTCCAGGCGGGCGTCGAGCGGGTCAACGTTGACCGGCAGACGGCGCTCGCGCCACAGGTAGTAGAAGGTGTCTTCAAAACCCGTTTGGATGAACGATGGGCCCACGCCCAGCTTGTTCGACAGGGTCTCGATGAAGAGCTTGGCGTCTTCGGTGGTGTAGCGCACCGAGTTGCGTTCGTCGGCGAACAGGCTGGGGTCGTGCCAGCAAGGTTGGCCGTCTTCGCGCCAGAAAATCGACAGCGCCCAGCGCGGCAGCTGCTCGCCTGGGTACCACTTGCCTTGCCCGAAGTGCAAGAAGCCGCCATCACCATAACGCGCGCGCAGCTTATGAACCAGCTCAGTGGCCAGGCCACGTTTGGTGGGGCCCATGGCATCGGTGTTCCATTCGGCACCATCGCGGTCGTCAACCGACACAAAGGTGGGCTCGCCGCCCATGGTCAGGCGCACGTCGTCGGCCTTGAGGTGGCCGTCGACCACCGCACCCAAGGCGTCAATGGCTTGCCACTGGTCGTCGGTGTAGGGCTTGGTGACGCGAGGGCTCTCGAAGATGCGGGTGACGTTCATCTCGTGCGAGAACTCGCACTCGCACTCGTCGATCGCGCCGCTGATGGGTGCCGCGCCCGTGGGTTCGGGTGTGCAGGCCACGGGGATGTGGCCTTCGCCAGCCATCAAGCCCGAGGTAGGGTCCAGACCAACCCAGCCGGCGCCTGGCAAGAACACCTCGCACCAGGCGTGCAGGTCGGTGAAGTCCACTTCGGTGCCCGAAGGGCCGTCCAACGCGGCCACGTCAGCCTTGAGCTGAATCAGGTAGCCCGACACGAAACGCGCAGCCAAGCCCATGTGACGCAGCGTTTGCACCAGCAGCCAGCCGGTGTCGCGGCATGAGCCCGACTTCAGCGTCAGCGTTTGCTCAGGCGTTTGCACGCCCGGCTCCATGCGGATGGTGTAGCTGATGTCCTTTTGCAGGCGTTGGTTCAGGCCCACCAAGAAGTCAATCGTGCGCACCTCGGTGCGGTCGATGCTGGCCACAAAGGCCTTGAAAGCCGGCGTCAGCTCGGCCTTGACCAGGTACGGGGCCAGGTCGTGGCCCGTGGCGGCGTCGTAGGCAAAGGGGTAGGTCTCGGCCTCGGGCTCCAGGAAGAAGTCGAAGGGGTTGTAGACGGCCATCTCGGCCACCAAATCAACAGTGACCTTGAACTCTTGGGTGGGCTCAGGAAACACCAAGCGCGCCAGGTGGTTCGAAAACGGGTCTTGCTGCCAGTTGACGAAGTGAACAACGGGCTCCACCCGCAGCGAGTACGACAGGATCCGGGTGCGGCAATGCGGCGCTGGGCGCAAACGCACCACCTGGGGTGACAGGTTCACCAACCGGTCATAGCGGTAGTGGGTGACATGGTTCAGGGCAACGTGGATGGACACACGGATCTCCAGCAATAAACAGCGAAGGCTCGCTCTGGTAAAAACAACAGCAAGTTACGGGCCACCAACTTGGTGCATGGGGAGGCGCTCAGCGGTTTTGCCACCACGGCCAGAACAAGGCGGCGGTGAGCGCCAGGCCCAGCGCATACAACTGCCAGGTCTCAGACACCGCGTATGAGTAAAACATCAGCGCCACGCCCAGCCATTTGGTGCGCGGCACTTGCGTGCGTTTGCCTTGCCAATAAGCCCCCATGCCCAAGAGGCTGAACAGCAGCATGCCGAACAAATATGACGGACTGGGCAAGCTCAAACCCAAGCCTTGAAGGGCATTCAAATCGTTCATCTGATTTTGCCTTACAACAAACTGGAAGCCACATTGATCGTCAAGGCGATCAAGCTGGTGTTGAAAAAGAAGGCCAACGCACAGTGCACCGTGCCCACCTTGCGCATGGCCGTGTTTGAGAATGACACGTCCGCCGTCTGGCCCGACGTACCGATCACCACAGCGAAGTACACAAAATCGGCGTAGTTGGGCTGGTCGGTGCCCGGAAACTGCAAACCACCCGACAAGCCCTTGCCTTGCTGCGCGTAAAAATCATGCGCGTAGTGCAAGGCAAACATCAGCTGCATGAAGGCCCACGACGCCAAGATCGTGAGCACTGCAAGCCCAATGTGGGCCACGCGGTCCAGGCTGGTGTAGTTTTTGGCCACCGACAACTCGGCCACGATGGCGCCCAGGCTGGCCAAGGTGGCCACCGTGACCAACATCAAAATCGCGCTGGCGCCCTCGTCTTGCTCTTGGGCGCGATGGAGCATGGTGGCCGGGCTAGAGCGGGCCATCATGAAGCCCGCCATGGTCAAGTAAAGCCACACCCCTGCGTTCCAGCCGACCAAGCAACGCGTGACCAGCCTCACAGAAGCCGGATCGGGCCAAAACAGAATCACACACAAGCCAACCGTCGCGGCCAAAACCAAACGTGGGCGGACCCGAAAGGTGCGATAGAAAGTGCGCAAACGCCGATGCCATGTCATGGTCAACAACATAACAGCGCTTGGCAGCAATATGCCGGTTCCAAGCCGAGGTGTTTCTGCTATATCTGCCCCAAAGACCCTGCGCGAGGCCGCCGAGAAAGCGCCAAACCGTCATCTCCCGTGCCATGACCGAGGGGCTCGACCCGTCGGCGCCGATGAAGGATTGGGGCGTTGAGTGGTTGGGAGGGGTGCCGACGCATTGGGACGCCCGAGCAATCAAACAAATTGTGGCGACACCCATGACCAACGGGTCCCAAGAAACCCCTGCACTCCCGGATGCGTGCATTCCGTGAGATTTTCATGATCACGTCAGGCGCAACAACGAGGTTCACCGCCATGGTGAAGACCGATGAGGGCTTCGCCATTTGGTCGCCATTGGCGGTGATCAGAGCTGCGGCGCTCATGTCGCCACGCTGTGTACTGCAGTTCATGCACCCCCAGTGGCTCAGCTTTCGGTCGGCGCCGACACCATATTGGGTCAGGTGGCGTTCAGCGTCTGGGCGAAGGCGCTTCGACCAGGCCAAAGGCGGGTCGCAGCAGCAGCCCAGCCCCGGTGCCGAGCAAGGCGAACATGATCCACAACCAGCCATGCAAGCTGCCCGAGGCAATGCCACTGAAAAAAGCGCCGATGTTGCAGCCGTAGGCCAGGCGCGCACCGTAGCCCAACAGCAGCCCACCCACCACCGACGCCGCAAAGTGGCTGCGCGAAATGCGCCAGACCGGCTTGAACTTGCCGGCCGCGCCAGCTGCCAGCAGCGCGCCCAGGATGATGCCCAAGTCCATCACCGAGGTGATGTCCGCCAGCGCACCATGCCTCAGCGCCAGCCGCATCTCGGGTGAGGCATAACCTGCCCAGCTGGTGACGGGCAGGCCTGCCGCCTGAAGCAGCAAGCCGCCCCACAGCCCGTATGCCGACGTGATGCCCCAAGGCCGGCCAGCGAGACTGAGCGTGACGAAGTTCAGCACAGCCAAGGCCAATGCGCCCGCCAGCAGCGACCACGGGCCCCGCAGCCATCGCGACACCGCCATGCCATCAGCGCCTTTGACGGCGCCCGCCTCGCTGCCCGTGGCGACGCAGGTGGCGATCGGCACCACCTTGCCGTACCGCGCACGTTCCAGACGCCACACGAGGCCATACGCCGTGGCAAAGATGGCCAGGTTCAAGGCCAGCGCCCACGGCCAACTCAGGACCGCGATCAGCGACACCGAGCCCACGGCCGGCAGTTGCGCCCACCAGCCGAGGTGGATGACCCCGATCACTGAACCGACGATGAAGAACATCAAGGTGACCAGCATGCGCGTGCTGCCGCCACCCAGGGCGTAAAGGGTGCCCGATGCACAGCCGCCGCCCAGCTGCATGCCGATGCCAAAAATGAAGGCGCCACACGCAACCGACACGCCCACAGGCGACACGAAGCCGGCGACCGGCAGGCCCCACAGGGCGCCATTGGCCAGCACAGGAAAGAACAGCACACAGGCCACACCGAGCATGACCAGCTGGGCACGCAGGCCGGCGCTGCGTCGCTCGGCCAGCAGCACCCGAAAGGCCGATGTGAAGCCGAACACCGATTGGTACAGCGCCACGCCCATGGCCACGCCCGTCAGGAACAGCAGGCCATGGCTGCCCGGCGCCTTGAGGGCAATGGCGCTGCCCAGCAAAGCCACGACGGCAAGGGCGAGCAGCAACACGGCGGGCTGAGGTTGGCGGCGAGCAGGCGGCAAGCTGGGCGCATCAAACGTTCCGGCTGCGGTGCTGGTGGCAGGGCTTGTTTTCAAGATGGCTCCGACAAGGGCGTGCCCCCATCTGGCGGCGCTATTGAAGCCAGTGTGCCGGCCCGTGCGGCGCGCAGTCTGTGCGCTGCTGAACCCAGCATGGTGCCGCCCAGCGGCTTGTGTGCCCAAGCGCACCGACCTCGATGCCCCCTTCGCCTAACTTCAAGGCACCAGCGCAATGCTCACAGGAAAGCACACAGCATGACTTCGACACGCAAGGCCTACTTCGTTGGCGGTGGCATTGGCTCACTGGCCGGCGCCGCCTTCATGATTCGCGACGGAGGCTGGGCCGGCGACCAGATTGTCATCCTGGAGGCGGGTGCCGTGATGGGCGGCAGCCTGGACGGTGCGGGCGATGCCGATCGGGGCTACACCATGCGTGGCGGACGCATGCTGACCACCGACAACTACGAATGCACCTGGGCGCTGTTCAAGTCCATCCCCTCCCTGGCGCAACCCGGCCGCAGCGTCTTCGACGAGACGCTGGCGTTCAACGAGCAGCACGCGTCCAACGCGATGGCGCGCCTGGTCGATAACCGCCGCGCCAAGGTGCCCGTGGCCTCCATGGGCTTTTCGATGCACGACCGGCTGGAGCTGTTCAAGCTCGCCAATGCCGACGAGGCCTCGCTGGGCGCCAGCAGCATCACCGACCATCTGTCGCCGCCCTTCTTTGACACCGAGTTCTGGTTCATGTGGGCCACGACCTTCGCGTTCCAGCCCTGGCACAGCGCGGTCGAGTTTCGCCGCTACCTGCACCGCTTCATGTTGGAGTTCTCGCGCATCGAGACACTGGCCGGCGTCAAGCGCACGGTGCTGAACCAGTTTGACTCGCTGGTCGTGCCCTTGCAGCACTGGCTTGAGGCGCAAGGTGTGCACATGGTGACCGACTGCACCGTGACCGACCTCGACCACAAGACCGAGAACGGCCAGTTTGAAGTCATTGCAGCGCACTGCACCCTGAAGGGCCAGGCCGAGATCAGGCAACTGGAAGAAGGCGACCTCGTCTTCTTGCAGAACGGCTCCATGACCGACGCCTCCAGCCTGGGCTCGATGAACGCGGCGCCTGCCAAATTGAAGAAGGCCCCCATCGGCAGCTGGACCTTGTGGGAAAAACTGGCCGATGGACGGCCCTCATTCGGCAAGCCCGCTGCGTTCAACAGCTGCGTGGCGCAATCGGACTGGGCCTCGTTCACCGTGACCTTGAAGGACTCGGCCTTCTTCGACCAGATGCAGCGCTTCAGTGGCAACGAAGCCGGCACAGGCGGCTTGGTGACGTTCAAGGACTCGAACTGGCTGATGTCCATCGTGCTGGCGCACCAGCCGCATTTCGCCAACCAGCCCGCCGACGTGCAGGTCTTTTGGGGCTATGGCTTGTTCCCCGATCGCATTGGCAATTTCGTCGCCAAAGCGATGGCCGATTGCACGGGTGCCGAGCTGCTTGAAGAGCTCTGCGGCCACCTCCGCTTTGACCTGGACACCGTGGCCACGGCCAACTGCATTCCCTGCCGAATGCCCTACATCACCAGCATGTTCATGCCACGTGCGCCAGGAGACCGGCCGCTGCCCGTGCCCGAGGGCACGAAGAACTTCGCCTTCATCAGCCAGTTTGTCGAGATCCCGCAGGACACCGTCTTCACCGTCGAGTTCTCGGTGCGGGCCGCGCAGATGGCGGTGTACCAGTTGCTCGGCCTCACGCAGCCGATCCCGCCCGTCGCACCGCATGACAAGTCGCTCCATGCGCAGTTCGATGCGCTGGTCAAGGCCTTGAAGTAGCTGGAGACGAGCTTGCTCAAACGCGTCTTGATCGCCGTTGTGCTGGCCTTGCTGGCCGGGGGCCTTGCCCTGAGCTGGCCCAGGGCCTTGCCAACGAAGCCACCACCCGCAGCCAGCAGCTTTGCGCCTGCGCAGGTCGCACTCGGCGCGCAGCTGGCTGCAGCAGGCAATTGCGCGGGCTGCCACACCGTCGAGGGCGGGCAGGCCTTTGGGGGCGGCCTGGGCCTGGACACAGGCTTCGGCCTGGTCTACAGCACCAACATCTCGCCGGACCCGCAGACGGGCATTGGCAACTGGTCAGAGGCTGCATTCGCACGCGCCATGCGCGAAGGCGTGTCACGCGATGGCTCGCAGCTGCTGCCCGCCTTTCCTTACACGCACTTCACGAAGCTGACCGACGTGGACACGCAGGCGCTCTATGCCTTCTTCATGACGCGCCCGCCCGTCACCGCGGTGAGCCGGGTCAACACCATCCCCTTCCCACTCAACGTGCGCCCCCTGCAGCTTGGCTGGAAGCTGCTGTTCTTCGATCGCGGCAGCTACCAGAACGTCGCGTCCAAAAGCGCGTTGTGGAACAGAGGTGCCTACCTTGCTGAGGGCATCGCCCATTGCGCGGCCTGCCACACGCCTCGCAACCGCTTGGGTGCCGAACAAGGCGATGCAGCCTACGCTGGCGCGCCCTTCGAGGGCTGGCTGGCACCGCCCTTGACCGCGGCCAACCCGGCCCCGGTGGCCTGGACGCAGCAGGATCTGTACGACTACTTGCGCACCGGTGAATCCGAGCGCCATGGCGCAGCGGCCGGTGCCATGGCGAGCGTCGTGCACAGCGGCCTGTCCAAGCTGCCCGACGCCGACATCCAGGCGCTGGCGACCTATTTCGCCGACCTCAATGGCTCCGCTGCCCGCGCGGGCACCGCAGCCGATGCGCAGGCTTTGGCCCTGAGCATGTCCGATGCGCGCAGGCTGGTCGACAAGGGACAAGAGAGCGAGCCTGGCGCCAACCTCTATCTGGCCGCCTGCGCCTCCTGTCACTACAGCCCCATTGCGAAGCAGCCAGGCGTACAAGGCAGCCTGAGCTTGAGCACGGCCATCACGTCCAGCGACCCGAGCAACTTCATCCAGACCGTGCTGAATGGCGTGGGCGGGGCCGGTGTGCCGGGCCCCTACATGCCCAGCTTTGCTGGCGCGCTGACCGACCAGGACATTGCCCTGCTCGGCGCCTACTTGCGGCACACACGCAGCGACCAGCCGCCTTGGACCAAGCTGCCCGCCGCCATTGCCGCCCGCCGACCACCGACCGCTGCCACGCCATGACCACACTGACCACCCCCACGACAACGACCTTCCAGCTCAATGGCCAGGCCCTGAGTGTGACCGTCAGCCCTGACACGCCTTTGCTGTGGGTCATCCGCGATGTGGCAGGGCTGACCGGCACCAAGTTCGGCTGCGGCATCGGCCTGTGCGGTGCCTGCACCGTGCATCTGGGCCGCCGCGCAGTGCGCTCCTGCATCACGCCCGTCAGTGCGGTGGCCGGGGCCCAGGTCACCACCATTGAAGGCCTGTCACCTGACGGTCAGCACCCGCTGCAAAAAGCCTGGGTGCAGACGCAGGTACCGCAATGCGGCTACTGCCAGTCGGGCCAGATCATGCAGGCCGCAGCCCTCATCCGGCGCTTTCCGAAGCCCACCGACGACGACATCGACGCGGTGATGAACGGCAACCTGTGCCGGTGCATGGCCTATGTGCGCATCCGGCAAGCCATCAAAATCGCGGCAGCCGAAGTGCAAGGGGCAAGCACCCATGCTTAAGCTCGGCGCCAACCCAGATCCCCTGGGCCAGATCAACATGGACGACGCCAGCACAGCCACGCGACGCGGCTTCCTCATCAGCGTGACCACGGCCGGCTTTGCCATGGCCTTCATGCGCCCAGAGCCGGGCCTGGCCGCGAACCAGGTTGCAGCCACTGGCGCCATGGCGGGCGCAGTCGCCGATGGCCCTGCCTCCTTCGAGCCCACGATCTGGTACGACATCGACCGCGAGGGCATCGTCAGCGTCAACATCATCCGCGCCGAGATGGGTCAGCACGTGGGCACGGCGCTGGCGCGCATCGTGGCAGACGAGCTGGAGATTGACTGGGCGTCGGTGCGGCTGCGCTACGTCGATACCGACCCCAAGTGGGGCACCATGGTCACCGGCGGCAGCTGGTCGGTGTGGCAAAGCTTTCCCTACCTCAGCCAGGCTGGTGCCGCAGGCCGACTGGCCTTGATTGACGAGGGCGCGAAGTTGTTGCGCGTGGCCAAGGCCAGTTGCATCGCGCGCCAGGGCGTGGTGAGCAGCCATGGCAAATCAGTGAGCTATGCCGAGATCGTGCGCCACGGCCAACTCGAGCGCAGCTACACCGCCGACGAGCTCAAGGCCATGCCCATCAAGGTGGCTGCCGAGCGCCGCCTGATCGGTCAACCGACCGCAGCCGTCGACATCCCCGCCAAGACCACGGGCGCGGCTCGCTACGGCCTGGACGCGCACGTGCCCGGCATGGTCTATGCCCGGCCCAAGCTGCCGCCCACACGCAACGGATGCACGGTCACCAGCATGGACGACAGCGCCGCGCGTGGCATCCCGGGCTACCTCAAGAGCCTGGTGCTCGACGACCCGTCCGGCACCGTGCCGGGCTGGGTGGCGGTGTGTGCAGACTCGTTTGTCGCGGCCAACCGCGCTGCCGATCTGGTGAAGGTGACCTGGGCGAGCAGCCCCGCCGTCAACGTGTCCGAGGCCGACATCCAGGCGCATGCCTTGAAGCTGGTCACCGACACGCGCGGCGGCGCGCTGGTGGTGGAGGATGCAGGCGTCGATGCCGCCTTCGCCGCGGCCAAGTCCACACTGGCGCACGACTACACCACGGCCACCGTGCTGCACTTCCAACTCGAACCCCTGAACGCGCTGGCCTTTCAAAAAGACGGCCGCTGGGAGATCCACACCGGCAACCAGTGGCAGTCCTTGATCTTGCCTACGCTGGCCAAGGCACTGGGTGTGCCCGAGATGCAGGTCGTGATGCGCACCTACCTGATCGGTGGCGGGTTCGGTCGGCGCCTGAACGGCGACTACGCCGTGCCCGCCGCACTGACGGCCAAGGCCCTGGGCAGGCCGGTGAAGTTGGTGTGGACGCGCGCGGACGACGTGCGCTTTGACTCGCCGCGCTCGCCCTCGGTGCAGCGCCTGCGCATGGCCTTTGGCGCCAATGGCCAGGTCACTGGCATGCAACACCACGCCTGCGCAGGCTGGCCCACACAGGTCATGGTTCCGGGCTTCATGCCCAAGGGCAAGAACGGCGAGCCCTACGACCCATTTGCCATCTCAGGGGCAGACCATTGGTACTCGGTCGGCGCACAGCGCGTGCGTGCCGTGTCGAACGACTTGGCCAACAGCACCTTCCGACCCGGCTGGCTGCGCTCCGTCGGCCCAGGCTGGACCAACTGGGCGCTGGAGTCGTTCATGGACGAGGCCGCACATGCCGCCGGCATGGACCCACTCGCCTTTCGGCTGCACTTGCTCGGTGGCAATGGCCAGCGTGTGGGCCAAAACGGCGTGGGCGGCGCACCGCGCCAGGCGCTGGTGCTGCAACGCGCTGCCGACAAGGCCGGTTGGGGCAGCAAGATGCCGGCGGACACCGGGCTCGGCATTGCCACCACCTTCGGCCAGGAGCGCGACATGCCCACCTGGTGCGCCTGTGTGGCCCGAGTGAATGTGAACCGCCGCAGCGGCGTCGTCAAGGTCGAGCAGCTCACCGTCGTCATTGACGCCGGCACCATCGTCCATCCAGACGGCGCCCTTGCGCAGGTCGAAGGTGCTTCGCTGTGGGGCCTGAGCATGGCCTTGTTTGAGGGCACTGAGTTCGCGCAAGGCCAGGTGCGCGACACCAACCTCAACACCTACACGCCGCTGCGCATGCGCGACGTGCCGCCCTTGGAGATCGAGTTCATCGCCAGCACGGCGGTGCCCACCGGCCTGGGCGAGCCCGCCACCACCGTTGTCGGCCCCGCCATTGGCAACGCCATCTTCGCCGCCGTCGGGGTGCGCCTGCGTCACCTGCCGATGCGCCCAGCCGACGTGCTGGCCGCGCTGGCCACGCCCAAGTCAAGCTGACACACCTGCTAGCCCCTCAATAGAGCGGCAGCTCACGAGAACGCTCGGCTCAAGAAGCTGCTGGCCGACGCACATCTCGACCTGGAGGCGCTCAAGGTCGGTTTCGGGGTAACGCGCCAGCCCCACAAGGCAAGCGCAAGGCCATCGCCCAGATGCTGGGGCACACCCAGATCTCTGAGCGCCGGGCTTGTCGTGTTGTGGGACTGTCCCGAGATGCCTGGCGGCATCCACCGCAACCCGATGCACCGCCGACTGCTGCGTCAGAGCCGCGTTTTGTTGTGTGCCTTGATCCAGTTCACCAACTGAACGGGAGCGTTGAGATCGCAGCCTACGCAAGCGAAATCCGAGGTTGCCCGGCGTCAAAAAACACTGCTTTCGAAGTCAAGCCCGCGGCGTTGGTGCCGATATCAATGGGGAGCCTCGTCTCAGTAATGACCGAGAAAATTACTCAGGTACAGGCGGTCGATATCTCTTCGGCCGCCTGCGACCAGAGGAAGCCTAAGGAATCATTGGTATGAAAATCAACCAACCGGTCACCCAGCGCGAGTACGAATTTCCGGCTGGTGCCACCCTGATGTCAACCACTGACAACCAGAGTCACATCACCTACGCAAACGACGCATTCATCGAAGTCAGTGGGTTTACACGTGAGGAAATTCATGGGCAGCCACACAACCTCGTTCGTCACCCTGACATGCCCCAGGAGGCCTTTGCTGACATGTGGGCGACGCTCAAGGGTGGTGAACCTTGGACCGCGCTGGTGAAAAATCGCCGCAAAAACGGGGACCACTACTGGGTGCGCGCCAACGCAACGCCCGTGGTTCGCAACGGAAAAACCACTGGGTACATGTCGGTTCGAACCAAGGCTTCGCGCGAAGAGATTGCGGCAGCTGAGCGCCTATACCAAGACTTCCGTGAAGGCCACGCCGGTACACGCCGCTTTCACAAAGGTCTGATCATCCGTAGCGGGGTGATGGCCCTGAAGTCAGTCTTTCAAACACTTTCCGTGCGCTCGCGCATCCGCAGCGCCTTGGTCGCCACGGTTCCAGGAATGGCCCTGGGCGCAGCGTGTGTCGGCGTGTCTGGCGCGGCGCTGGGTGGCGTGGTCGCTGTGGCCGCCGCGTTGGCATTCGCCGCTTCTCTGTGGCTGGAGGCGCAGATCGCACAACCTCTGGAGGAGGTGAATGCTCAGGCCTTGCGCGTTGTAGCTGGCGAGCACACCGAGCTACACAGTCCGCCCTGAACAATTGACTCAAGCTGCGGCCAGTTCGACCTGGCAACCGTGGTCACCGTCAGATTGCCCCGGCCAAGCCAGCGTCATGGCCAGCAAATGGGCAACAAAAAGCCTCAACAGGCTCAGCAGCAGGCGGATGTTGTGTC
>CANCFV010000095.1 GCA_947377275.1 Burkholderiales bacterium
GCAAAGACCTTTTCAGTGTTTCGCACACGACAGGCACCCAGCCAGGCACCGCCGGCCCTCAGCGCCCAGCAGGCTTTTGACTGACCGTTCTGTCCCACGGAGACCACCATGACCGACAAGCTCATCATTTTCGACACCACCTTGCGCGATGGCGAACAATCGCCCGGCGCCTCCATGACGCGTGAAGAAAAACTGCGCATCGCGCGCCAGCTTGAGCGCCTCAAGGTGGACGTGATCGAAGCCGGTTTCGCTGCTTCGTCCAATGGCGACTTTGAAGCCATCAAATCGATCGCCGAGGCCATCAAAGACTCGACCGTGTGCTCGCTGGCCCGGGCCAACGACCGCGACATCGCCCGCGCTGCTGAAGCGCTCAAGGTCGCGAACGCTTGGCGCATCCACACCTTCATCGCCACCAGTGCCTTGCACATGGAGAAGAAGCTGCGCATGTCGCCAGAGCAAGTGCTTGAGCAGGCCATCCAGTCGGTGCGTTTTGCCCGCAACCTCACCTCTGACGTTGAGTTCTCGGCCGAAGACGGCTACCGCTCCGACATCGACTACCTCGCCCGCGTGTGCGAGGCCGTGATCAAAGAGGGCGCCACCACCATCAACATCCCTGACACGGTGGGTTACGCCATTCCTGAGTTGTACGGCAACTTCATCAAAACCCTGCGCGAGAAGGTGCCGAACTCCGACAAGGCCATCTGGTCGGTGCACTGCCACAACGACTTGGGCATGGCCGTGGCCAACTCGCTCGCAGGCGTCAAAATTGGCGGCGCGCGTCAGGTTGAATGCACCATCAACGGCTTGGGCGAGCGCGCGGGCAATTGCGCCCTCGAAGAGGTCGTGATGGCTGTGCGCACACGCCGCGACTACTTCGGCCTGGACACCCGCATCGAAACGACGCAGATCATGCCGGCCTCACGCCTGGTCTCCCAAACAACCGGTTTCGTCGTTCAGCCCAACAAGGCAGTGGTCGGTGCCAACGCTTTCGCGCATGCCTCTGGCATCCACCAGGACGGCGTGCTCAAGGCCCGCAATACTTACGAAATCATGCGTGCCGAAGACGTGGGTTGGGCCGCCAACAAGATCGTGTTGGGCAAGCTCTCGGGCCGCAACGCCTTCAAGCAGCGTTTGCAGGACCTGGGCATTGACCTGGACTCCGAAGCCGAAGTCAACGCAGCCTTTGCCAAGTTCAAAGAACTGGCCGACCGCAAGAGCGAGATCTTCGACGAGGACATCATCGCCTTGGTGGGTGACGAAAGCGTCACGGCCGAGCAAGAACACTACCGCTTGGTCGCTTTGTCACAGCGCTCCGAAATGGGTGAGCGCCCGCACGCCAGCGTGGTGTTCGCCGCCGGCAGCGCTGAGCACACTTCACAGAGCGAAGGCAATGGCCCAGTGGACGCCAGTTTGAAGGCGATCGAGGCTGTCGTGAAAAGTGGCGCAGAAATCCTGCTGTACTCGGTCAATGCGATCACCTCCGGAAGCACAGAATCACAAGGTGAGGTGACGGTTCGCTTGCAACACAGCGGTCGCGTCGTCAACGGCGTCGGTTCGGACCCGGACATCGTGGTGGCGTCAGCCAAGGCCTATCTCTCCGCGTTGAACAAGCTGCAAAGCAAGTCAGAGCGAGTGGCAGCCCAGGGCTGAGGCACCCTGCGGTGGCCTGTTTCGACGGGCTGCTTGATAAAAGACGCGTAAGTCTTTGATCTTGCGCGTTTTTTTATTACACTCGGGTGACGAAAGGGCAGTAACCGTGTTCGTATCGAAATTAAAGCAACTGTACCTGCCCATGGTGATGGGTTTGGCACTCTCTCTGACACTCAGCCTGCCCAGCCAGGCCAAGGCGGTTCAGCCCTCCTCGCAAAAAGCCAAATCAGCCAAATCAGCCAAAGCCACCAAGGCTGCGCCCGCCAAAACAGCGGCCCGCAAGGTCTCTGTGGCCAAGCCGGTGGCCCGCCGAGGCAAACAGCGTGCGTCGACCAGCCCTTTGAGGGGCATTGAGTCTGCGCGTTTGTCTGGCGCAGAGCCCGGCAAGCTGATGCCTGTGTCGGTGCGCGCTGACAACGTGCCGGTCAAGGCGTCTGCCGCAGGCTCGGCGACGCTGGCGGCTGCCTCTGGCGCATCCGGATCGTCGTTTGGACAGCTCTATGGCTTGCACCACACCTCCGACCCGCTTGAGCTCAAGTCCAGCGTTGCACTGGTGATGGACCAAGACACGAACGAGGTGGTTTTTGCCAAGAACTCTGAGGCCGTTTTGCCGATCGCATCGCTGACCAAGCTGATGACGGCCATGGTCATGGTCGAGGCCCACTTGCCCATGGACGAAACGGTGTCCATCACGGCAGATGACGTTGACACCGAGAAGAACAGCTCTTCCCGCTTGAACGTCGGCGTCAGCCTGACCCGCGGTGAGTTGCTGCATCTGGCTTTGATGTCATCTGAAAACCGCGCAGCGCACGCTTTGGGCCGCACGTACCCAGGTGGCATGCCTGTTTTTGTTGCCGCGATGAACGCCAAGGCACGGGTGCTGGGCATGTCCGATACCCGTTATGTGGATCCAACAGGGCTGAACAGCCAGAACCAATCCAGCGCCAAAGACCTGGCCGCTTTGGTCAAAGCTGCCTACCAGCAGCCTTTGATCCGTGAGTTGTCCACCTCGCCCGAGCATGCTGTGCGGCTCGGCGCCCGCCAGGTTCAGTTCCGCAACACCAACAGCCTGGTTCGCAACCCGGCTTGGGACATCGGTTTGCAAAAAACCGGCTACATCGTCGAAGCTGGACGTTGTCTGGTGATGCAAGCGCGCATGGCTGGCCGCAAGTTCATCATGGTGTTCCTTGATTCGACGGGCAAGTACTCCCGCCAGGCCGATGCCGAACGTGTGCGCCGTTGGATTGAAAACGCGGCACCTGCGCGCAGCAACGACAACGGCACGGTCAGTGCCACGCAACGGGTCAAGGTCACGTCTTGATGCGCTGACTCCTTCCGCAGTACACGCAAAAAGGCCTCCAGACGGAGGCCTTTTTCATGTGTTCGAGGTCGGCGAGTCAGGCGGGGTTCCATCCCAGGCCATTCGAGATGCGCAGCGCGGTGCCGCGCAGAGCGTCACCCCACTCGGGTGAGAAGCGAGCCAGCGTCGCATTGAGCACCAAGCTGCCGACCACGTGGCCTTGGTCGTCAAACACCGGGGCCGCAGCATGTTGGCCGCTCGTCTCATGGCCGTCGCCGTCTTGTGTCCAGCCGGTCTGTCGAATGTGGCTCAAATCTGCCTGCAAAAGCTCCGCGCGCGCGCCTTGAGCCTGCGCCAAAGCATGCAGCCCGGTGGTGCTTTCGTTGAGCAGCAGCACTTTGCCGCATGCGCTGGAGGTCAGCGGGACGCGCAAGCCCAGGGCGCGCGTCACCTGCACGCCGCTGCGCTCTTGCACGGTTCGCTCAATGCACAAGGCGTCGTCTTCTTGGCGGATGAAGAGCGACACGCTGTGGCCAGTCAGTCGATGCAAGTCTTGCATCGGGCGCACAGCCAGCTCCTTCACATCGAGCCTGGCTTTGACCAGGTTGCCCAACTCAACCAGGCGCAGGCCCAATCGGTAGCTGCCGGGGCCTGACCGCTCCACCATCTTGCCCACGGCGAGGTCGTTGAGGATCCGGTGAGCGGTGGAGGGGTGTAGCCCCGTTCGCTCGCTGATGGCTTTGAGGGAAATGGCGTCGCCTTCGTGGGCCAGGGTGTCGAGCAGAGAGAACATCCGGCTCAAAACCTGGATCGAAGTGGACGCGGCTGAGGTGTCGCTCATCGGGGTTTTCCTCCGTGAGAGGGGATTTTGAAAGGTGACATGCCCCTTCAATCGGCGGAATAATCCTCGGCTTGAGCCCGATTCTCCGCACCAAACACGCGGTTTTCGCGGTTTGATGATGCCCATGCGCAATTCCAGACTTTTTCAACACTTTGCCAGGGCGTCTCATGGCGGCTTGGCGGTCCTGCAGGTAGCGGCACTGAGCATGCTGTTGCCCTCGATGCTCGCCATGGCTCAGCCCCAGGCAAGCGATCCCTTGGGCTCGCCTGCGTCCAGCGGGGTGGCCTCTGGTGCCTCAGCTTCGGTTGTGGAGCCCCCGCCCCGCAAACCGCCAGAGCCCGCGCTGCCCACCGCAAACACTGAACCCTCGCCTGCCCCGGGTGTGCCGACACGGCAGTGGATGCGCGCGCCACGCGTCTACGGGCAACTCACCCACAAAGACATCGGGGTGCTGATCAACCTCGATGACCCGTACTCGGTGCAGGTGGGTGAGTACTACGTCCGTGCGCGGCAAATCCCTGCTGACCAAGTCTTGCGCCTGCGCGTGCCGGTCAAAAATGCGCTCAGCCCCACAGAGTTTGCTGAGTTGTCGACCCAGGTCGATGCCTTCTTTGGCAGCCGCGTCCAAGGTCTGGCGGTGGCTTGGCGTACGCCCTACGCCGTCGATTGCAATGCCATCACTGGGGCGTTGACCCTGGGTTTTGACCCCAAGCTGTGCAGCAGCACATGCGCTGCCAGCCGGCCCTCGGCTTATTTTGGGTCAGCGTCGACACGGCCTTATCAAGAGCACCGCATGCGACTGAGCATGCTGCTGGCGGCTCGCGATGTCGATGGGGCCAAAGCCCTGATCGATCGTGGCGTGAAGTCTGACGCCACCTTGGGTTTCCGTGGCGCTGCGCCGGTGTCGGTGCATTTCGTCACGACCAGCGACAGCGTGCGCAGCGTGCGGCAGCTGCTGTTCCCGCCGGCCGGATTGATCAAGCCCTATGGTTTGGACATCCAGCTCGACCAGACCGATGCGCTGCGCCGTGTCGACCGGGTTTTGATGTACCTCACGGGCCGTGCCACGGTCGATGGGTTGGACACCGTCGGCTTCGTGCCAGGCGCACTGGCCGATCACCTGACGTCGTTTGGTGGGGTGCTTGATCGCTCCAACGGTCAAATGTCGGTGCTGTCCTGGATCGAGGCTGGCGCCACGGCCAGTTATGGCACCACGAGTGAGCCGTGCGCCCACCTTCAAAAATTCCCCAACCCTCAGGCCTTGCTGTTGTTCTATGTGCAGGGTGCGACGGCTTTGGAGGCCTACTGGAAAAGCGTGCTGTGGCCCCAGCAGGGCTTGTTCGTGGGTGAGCCTTTGGCCGCGCCGTTTTCCAGGCGCTGATGTCAGCGCAGCCAACCCCAGCGAACGCGTTGCGCGATCCACCATTTGCGCAGGGGTGTCAGCACCAGGCGCTGGTGCAGCAACACATTGCCGCTGGCAGCCAGCTCACGCACTTGCATCAAGTGGACGTGAAGCATCACCCGCAGCGGCGTGAGGGCGCGTTGTTCGGCGGGCGTGAGCGCCAGCAAAGCCTCGCGCCCCTTTTGCAGGCTGGTCTGCGCCTGCGTTGACAAGTGCGCCAGCAAGCCGGGCCAGCCAGGTGGCATGTCCTGCTGGGGCTTGCTCAGTTGATGTGCTTTGACGTCATGCGCTTGAAGGGTGTCGATGGGCACGTGGATCCAGCCCGCACGTGCGTCCTGGCCCAGTCGGGCCAGTTGGTGTGACTGCCTGACAGCCCGCCCACACAAGCGGGCTGCAGCCCGGGCATTCGGGCTGCGAATGCCCAGCACCAGCGTGGCACCCTCGAACGCGGCGCCAGTGGTCGCATCTTGGTTGGCTTGCAGCGATGCTTCGTCCATCCAACGGGTTTGGTGCACAAGGTCGATCTGGCCTTGCACTTGCACTTGACACAAGGCCCACAGCGCGCTCGTCGCTTCGTCATCAAAGCCCTGATTCGTGACCAGTGCTTTGCTCAGCGGATGGCTGGGCCGACCTTGGCTGCACGCTTGCAGCTCTTGCACCCACCAGCGCAGTTTCGTTTCCGCCACGCCCGGGTCACTGACGTTAAACGGTATCTGAGCAATCTCATGCCACCATTGCACCCATGACGTCAGCGCGCTGCGCTGCCCCACCGGAGCCGATTTCAAGGCGTAGTACAAGCTGGTGCCCAGGGCGGGATAGGTGGTCGTTGGCGTGGATGAATTCATGACAAATCAGGAGTCTCGGCATGCATTGTCTCAACAGTCGGATTGACAGGCCCATTCGCGTCTGTCTACATTACTGACCCGAAAGTCAGTTATTGTGCGCCGATCGCTCTTTCCGCCATCACGGGCGGGGTGGGCGACTGAACGTTTGCCCCTTCCATTCTTCGTCAACCATGAAAAACAACCTGCGTCGGTCTTCGCGTTCTGCATGGGCTTTGGTCCCCGTGGTGGTCGTGCTTTTGGCGGCTTGCAGCAAAGAGCAAGCCGCTCCAGCCCCTGTTCGGGCTGTCCGCACCCAATTGATCACCGAGACCGGCGGCGCTTTGGCGCGCGAGTATGCCGCCGACATCCGCGCACGAACCGAGTCTCGGCTGAGTTTTCGTGTGGCAGGCAAGGTCACCAGCCGGTTGGTCGAGTTGGGGCAAACGGTTCGACCCGGCCAAGTGCTGGTCCAACTGGACCCACAAGACCTGAAGTTGACCCAGGAAGCCGCCCGCGCCGGTTTGGCTGCGGCCGAAGCCCAAGCGGCGCAGGCCTCTGCTGACCTCAAGCGCTTCAGCGAGTTGAAGGCGCAAGGCTTCATCAGTGCCGCAGAGCTGGATCGCCACCTCACCAACCATAAGGCCTCCGAGGCTTCCTTGCGCCAAGCGCGTGCGCAGGCCGGCGTGCAGGGCAATCAAGCCAGTTACGCAGCCTTGTCGGCCACCGCCGCCGGTGTGATCACCCAGGTCGATGTGGAGCCTGGACAGGTGGTCAATGCTGGGATGCCGGTGCTCACCCTGGCCCACGACGGCGCTCGCGACGCGGTGTTCTCGGTGCCTGAAGACATGGGCCCCGCGGTTCGCCCGCTCGTTGGCAAGACGGGGGCGGTCAAGGTGCGCCGCTGGGGCACATCCGAGTGGGTGCCAGCCACTGTGCGTGAAATGGCCGCAGCGGCTGACCCTGCGAGCCGCACTCTGTTGGTCAAGGCCGACGTGGGGCGTGCCGGCTATGAATTGGGCCAGTCTGCCACCGTGATGCTGCAGGCGCCAGTGCGCGCAGCGGCAGGTGTACGCATCCCGCTGCACGCTTTGGCCGAGCGCGATGGCAAGTCTGTCGTGTGGGTGCTCGACCCGAAGACCTTGGTGGTGCAGCGCCAGCCTGTCATCACGGCCGATGTGGTGGGCAACAGCGTGTTGGTCACCAAGGGGCTGACGCCTGGCCAGGAGATCGTGACGGCGGGCGTGCACGTGCTCAGCCCTGGTCAGCAAGTGAAGCGCTATCAGGCCCCTGCGGCCGACGGCAGTGCGTCGAGCGCCAAGCTGTGATGGACCGAGGAGCACGCACTTGAGCCACTCGCCAGACCCATCCACGCCCGCCGCGGCGTCCTATGCCTCCGAGAAATCACACTTCAATGTGTCTCGTTGGGCCCTTGAACACCCCGCCTTGACGCGCTACCTGATGGTGGTGTTCATGCTGCTGGGCATGGCCGCTTATTTCCAGCTGGGCCAGGACGAAGACCCGCCTTTTGCCTTCCGTTTGATGGTGGTGCGCGCCTATTTGCCCGGTACCACTGCCCAGCAGATGGCCGAGCAGGTCACTGACAAGATCGAGCGCACCCTGCAAGAGGTGCCTTACGCAGACAAAATCCAGTCGTACACCAAGCCAGGTGAGTCCTTCACCTTGATGCAGGTGAAAGACTCTTCGCCGCCCAAAGAGATCCCCAACCTTTGGTACCAGGTGCGCAAGAAGGTGGGTGACATGCGCCAGACCTTGCCTCAAGGCGTGATCGGCCCCTTCTTCAATGACGAGTTCGGCGACGTGTACGGGTCCATCTATGCCTTGTCGGCCGACGGCTTCTCGCCCGAAGAACTGCGCCAGTTTGCCGAGCGCACCCGCTCGGACCTGCTGCGTGTTCCGGGCGTCGCCAAGGCCGAGCTGTTCGGCGTGCAAGCCGAGAAGGTTTTCCTGGAGATCCCGCAGGCCCGCTTGGCCCAGTTGGGCATTGACTTGAACAACGTGTTGGGGCAACTCAATGCGCAAAACGGCATCGAGGGCGCTGGTGTGTATGCCGGCGATCAGGCCAATGTGCAAATGCGCGTCAATGGCGCGTTCCAGACCGTGGAGCAAATCCGCCAGATGCCTCTGCGCGTGACCAATCCGGCCACGGGCCAGTCACGTACCTTCAAGCTCGGTGACATCGCCACGGTCCGCCGAGGCTATCAAGATCCACCCGTGACCAAGGTGCGCCACCAGGGCAAGAGCGTGATCGCGCTGGGCATCTCGATGGCCAAAGGCGGCGACATCATTGAGTTGGGCAAAAACCTTCGCGCAGCCACTGAACGCATCAAGGGAGAGTTGCCCGTTGGCATCGAGCTGGATCAGGTCCAGAACCAGCCCCAGTCCGTGAGTTCATCCGTGGGTGAGTTCGTGCACACGCTGATCGAAGCCGTGGTGGTGGTCCTGGCCGTCAGCTTCGTCAGCCTGGGCCTGCACACCAAGCCATTGAGGCTCGACATCTGGCCCGGCATGGTGGTCGCCATCACCATCCCGCTGGTGCTCGCCGTCACCTTCTTGGTCATGAGCGTGTGGGGCATCGGCCTGCACAAGATCTCGCTCGGGGCGCTCATCATCGCCCTTGGGCTCTTGGTGGACGACGCCATCATCGCCGTCGAAATGATGGTCCACAAGCTGGAAGAGGGCTACGACAAGGTCAGTGCGGCCACAGCGGCCTACGACATCACTGCCATGCCCATGCTCACCGGCACCCTCATCACGGCTGCGGGCTTCTTGCCCATTGGCATGGCCAACTCGGCGGTGGGCGAGTACACCTTCGCGATTTTTGCCGTCACTGCCGCAGCCCTGTTGATCTCTTGGGTCGTGTCGGTCTACTTTGTGCCCTACCTGGGCCAATGGTTGCTGCGCACCCGTCCGAAGGTTCAGGCAGGGCAGGGCGTCCATGGCGCCACCGACCTGTTCGACACCCCTTTCTACAGCCGCTTCAAGTCCTTGGTGAATTGGTGCGTGACGCACCGCTGGATCACCATCGGCTTGACCATCGGTGCCTTGGTGCTTGGCTTCGTTGGCATGGGCAAGGTCCAGCAACAGTTCTTCCCAGACTCCAGCCGTCCCGAGATCATCGTGGACCTGTGGTTGCCCGAGGGCAGCAGCTTTGAGTCGACCGAGGCGCTGGCGCGTCGCTTCGAGGCCCGCATGCTCGCCGAGCCTGGCGTCAGCACCGTCACCAGCTGGATCGGCTCTGGCCTGCCGCGCTTTTACCTGCCAATGGACCAGATCTTCCCGCAAACCAACGTCAGCCAATGGGCCGTGGTGCCGAAAGACGCGGCCACCCGTGAGAGCTTGCGTCGCAAGCTACCTCAGCTGTTGGCCACCGAGTTCCCGGAGGCCCGCTCGCGCGTCAAACTGCTGCCCAACGGCCCGCCCGTGCCTTACCCGGTGCAATTCCGCATCGTGGGTGAAGACGTCACCGAGCTGCGTCACTGGGCCGAAGAGGCCAAGACCTTGATGCGTGCTCACCCTTCGATGCTGGGCGTCAACGACAACTGGAACGAATCGGTGAAGGCCATTCGTTTGAGCATTGACCAAGACAAGGCTCGCGCCTTGGGCGTGACCACACAATCGATCGCGCAAGCCAGCCGCGTGCTGACGTCGGGCACGACGGTGGGGCAGTTCCGTGAAGGCGACCGCCTGATCGACATCGACCTGCGTTCGCCGCAGGCTGAGCGCACCACCCTGGAGGCACTGGACAGCGCCTATGTGCCCACGGCCTCGGGCCGCATGGTGCCGGTGTTGCAGGTGGCCAAGCCGCAACTGGTGTGGGAGCCGGGCGTGCTGTGGCGCGAGGGACGCCACTTCGCCATCACTGTGCAGGGCGATGTGCAAGAGGGCGTCCAAGGCCCCACGGTCAGTGGTGCGCTTTGGCCCCAAATGCAGGCCCTGCAAGCCAAAATGCCTGTGGGTTACCACGTGCAGTTGGCAGGCACCGCGGAAGAAAGCAGCAAGGGGCAGGGCTCGATCTTCGCCAACGTGCCGGTGATGCTTTTCATCATCTTCACCCTGCTGATGCTTCAGTTGCAAAGCTTCTCTCGCGCTTTGCTCGTCTTCCTCACAGGCCCCATGGGCATCGCGGGGGTGGCCATGTCGCTGCTGGCCTTGAACCGACCCTTCGGTTTTGTGGCTTTGCTGGGTGTCATCGCCTTGATGGGCATGATCATGCGCAACTCGGTCATCTTGATCGACCAGATCGAGCAAGACCGCAGCCGTGGCGTGCCGGCGTGGGACGCGATCATCGGCGCGGCCGTTCGCCGCTTCCGACCGATCGTGCTGACCGCCGCTGCGGCCGTGCTGGCCATGATCCCGCTCACCCGCAGCGCCTTCTGGGGCCCGATGGCCGTGGCCATCATGGGCGGTCTGATCGTCGCGACCGCGCTCACCTTGTTGGCTTTGCCTGCCATGTACGCCGCCTGGTTCCGCGTGCGCCGCCCGGCATGAGGCCCGAATCGGGGCGCCTTGCCCAGAAAGAGGCCTCAAGCCACGGTAGAATCGTTGGTTAAGACCAAATCAGCCTGTCCGGACGCCGGCTGAGTCTGCAAAGCCTGGTTTCACGAGGCGATGCAGCTGAGACGGCAGCCGGGCTTTTCACAGGTCGATGCGCGGGTGGCGAAATTGGTAGACGCACCAGGTTTAGGTCCTGACGCCAGCAATGGTGTGGGGGTTCGAGTCCCCCCCCGCGCACCAGACACTGTTTCTATTCACACATACTGAGAGATCACATCATGGCGATCACCGTGGAGACCCTCGACAAGCTGGAGCGCCGCATCACGCTGTCGCTGGCAGCTGACGTCCTCAAGAACGAAGTCGATGCCCGCCTCAAGAAGCTGGCCCGCACAACCAAGGCCGACGGCTTCCGCCCCGGCAAGGTGCCAATGAACGTCGTGGCACAGCGCTACGGCTACTCCGTCCAGTACGAAGTCGTCAACGACAAGCTGGGCGAAGCTTTTGCCCAAGCTGCACAAGAAGCCAACCTGCGCGTGGCAGGCCAGCCCAACATCGCCGAAAAAGAAGGCGGCGCTGTGGAAGGTCAACTGCAGTTTGACGCGACCTTCGAGGTCTATCCTGAAGTCACCATCGGCGACCTCAGCACCGTGGAAGTCGAGCGCGCCAGCGCCGAAGTCAACGACGCTGCCATTGACCGCACCATCGACATCCTGCGCAAGCAACGCCGCACCTTCGCCCAGCGTCCTGCTGCCGAAGCTGCAGCCGATGGCGACCGCGTGACGATCGACTTCGAAGGCAAGATCGACGGCGTGCCTTTTGACGGCGGCAAGGCCGAAGGCTTCCAATTCCTGGTTGGCGAAGGCCAAATGCTCGAAGCCTTTGAAAAGGCTGTTCGTGGCATGAAGACGGGCGAGTCCAAGACCTTCCCCTTGACCTTCCCAGAAGACTACCAAGGCAAAGAAGTGGCTGGCAAAGAAGCCGACTTCTTGGTCACCGTGAACAAGGTCGAAGCCCAGAACCTGCCTGAGCTGAATGACGAGTTCATCAAGACCCTGGGTCTGCCTGACGCCACCGTAGAAGCCCTGCGTGCCGACATCAAGCGCAACCTCGAGCGTGAAGTCAAGTTCCGTGTCGCCGCCAAGAACAAGGCTGCAGCCATGGAAGCCTTGCTCAAGCTGGTCGATTTCGACCTGCCCAACTCGTTGGTGGCTGCCGAGTCTGACCGCCTGCTGGAAGGTGCCCGCGCCGACCTGAAGGCCCGCGGCATCAAGGACGCTGACAAGGCGCCGATCCCCGCTGAAATGTTCAAGCCCCAAGCCGAGCGCCGCGTGCGCCTGGGCTTGACCGTGGCCGAGTTGGTCAAGGCCAACAACCTCAGCGCCAAGCCCGAGCAACTGCAAGCCCACATTCAAGAGCTGTCGCAAAGCTACGAGCAGCCCGCCCAAGTGGTGGCCTGGTACATGAGCGACCGTCAGCGCATGGCCGAAGTCGAAGCCGTGGTGATCGAAGCCAATGTGTCTGACTTCGTTTTGTCCAGCGCCAAGGTCACGGACAAGGCCATGAGCTTCGAAGAGCTGATGGGTCAACAAGGCGCCTGATCGCCCTTGATGCACTCCGCACGGCGCCTCGCTCGAGGCGTTGTGTCGAAGGCACCTGCAATCCCCAGTGGAGGCAGGTGCCTTTTGTTTTGTGCGACCGTTTGGCCACTCTTCGGTTTGTGCGTGCAAACAACGGAAAGACGACAAGCCTTGTAGCGCGCTTTTTCCGGCGTTCAAGCGGCCCTTTTCGCGCGTCATAATCAATTCGTAAAACCATTTGCGGCCTCCCATGAAGAGGCCTCTCCTGAAGGAAGCACATGAGCGCACTGGACATTCAAAACCTGGGCATGGTGCCCATGGTCATTGAGACATCGGGTCGTGGCGAACGCGCCTACGACATCTACAGCCGCCTCTTGCGCGAACGGGTCATCTTCTTGGTGGGCCCCGTCAACGACCAAAGCGCCAACCTGGTGGTGGCACAGCTCTTGTTCCTCGAGAGCGAAAACCCCGACAAAGACATCTCG
>CANCFV010000096.1 GCA_947377275.1 Burkholderiales bacterium
CATCGCTTCAAGGCCAAGACCATGCAAAAGGGCGGGGCGGCGGGCTATTGCGCTAAGTACATCAGCAAGGGCATTGACGACGAGGGCGACGTGGGCGCAACCGGCCATTGCGACGATCTGCCGGACGGTCGAAAACTGCACATACCCCAAGCGGACATGTTCGCAGGCGGCGCCCAACGGGTCCGCATGTGGTCACGCGCGCACAACATTCGCCAGTTTCAAGCCATCGGCCAGCCACCTGTGACGGCGTGGCGCGAACTGCGGCGCGTGGACGAGGCCGAAGCCTTCCGGGCCACCGATGAAACCTGGGACGCCTGGATGGCCGTCAATCGGTGCGGTGAGCAGCGCGCCTCATGGCAGCGTTTCATGCGCGTGCAGGGCGGGGCCTGTGTCGGCCGACATTACCGCATCGCCGTGGCAACCAAAGAACGCGAAACCGTGGGCCGCTACGAGACAGAAACCAAGCCCGTGCCGGTGGGCGTCGTGGATCGCCTGGACGCATCGGGGCAGATCACCAAGAGCAAGCGCAAGGAATGGAAGCCGCGCGGCGGCTGGGTGCGTGCTGAAACACTGCCGGCCGTGCGGGCTGCATTGGCAAGGCCAAAGGCCGCGCAGCCTTGGACCCGTGTCAATAACTGTACGGACTACGCGAAGCGAAAGGCCGAAATACAGAGAGGGTCAGAGCTTCGGGCGCGGTTCCCCTGGTTCTTTCTGGATGACTGGCACGTCATCGAATACCGGGCAAGGCAATAGAGGCCAGGAAACGAGAAACCAAACGGGGCGGGGGTCGCAACCTTTGGAAAGTCTCGAAAATGAACAACCTGTTCAACGTGTGGCAATCGGTCCTCGTGGCCGATGCCGAGCATGAGCGCAACGGCCATGCAGGCACCGTGCACAAGGCCGCGCCCCTGGGTGCGGAAACCGTCGATGTGCGCTTTGACAGTGACGGCCAAGTGCTGACCCTGCCTGTCGCCTCCGTGCGCGTGCTGTGATGGGTGGCCGCATCGGGTGGACCCGGTGCGGCTGCTGCGGGCAACCCGAAGCGGCTGTATCGAAGACGGACAAGGGCACCCTGTCCATTACCTGCCACAAATGCCAGTTTTCGGCATTTGCCAAGCCAGGAACCAAAGCAAAACGCCTGATCGAAGCGGCCATGACGCCGGACGACGAGGGCACAGAAACGCCACCTAAGGGCGACAACCAACCGGCCCCCAGCGCACCACCAGCGCGCCAAGGCTTCGGCACCATCCTGGGGTGAGCATGATCGAAAAGACAACCAACCAACCGAGCCACCTGGAAGCACTCGCGGCCAGCGTGGACGCCGCAGCAGCGGCCACCGAAGCGCAGCCAGGACAAGACGCCAGCGGCGCGCAGGCCGTGGCCGCGGCGCCTGCCATTGATCCGGCCTTCATGTCGGGCATTGCCATGCTCCCCCTGTGGGCGCTCAAGGCACTGCGGGACCGCATCGCCAAGCGCCTGCCAGAGATCCGCGAACACTGGACCGACGAAGCCTTGAGCGGGCCAGCCAACGCCCTGCCGCCTTTGCTCATGCGCTACCTCGCCAGCTTGGCGCCTGTGATCAACGAAAACCCGGAACTGTCCGTGTTCTTCGTGTCCCTGGTCCCACTGGTGATGGGCTACCTCGCCGCATCCAGCCAGCACGACGCAACGCGCGCTCAGGCACTCGGCCAGGGTGAGCCCTTAGGGACACTGCCAGCGCATGAACTCGCCGAAGCCTAAGCCCCTGCGCGTGGCCGCGTTTGGGGCCACGGGATCAGGCAAGACGCAGTGGACCAAACGTTACCTAAGGGAGCAGGGCCACAAGCGCCTCATGACCTGGGACTACAAGCATGACCCCGGTTTGGTGGACGTGGGCCAGCCTGTGCACGACCTGGGAGCCTTCGTGCGTGCCCTGAGGGCCAAGGCCTTCAACGTGCGCTACATGGTGGACCACGAACAAGACATAGACCTTCAATTCAAGGTCTTCTGCCAAGCGGCTTGGCTGGCCGCGTGGGAGGGCGGTGACGTGTGCATGTTCGTGGACGAGTTGCCCGAAGTCACCAAGTCGAACAAGGCCCCAGCGGCATGGCGTAAGTGCGTAAACGTGGGGCGGGAATTCACCGGCCAGCGCGGGGACATTGTGGGCATCTCCATCGTGGGATCAGGCCAGCGCGCCACCGAGTGCGACAAGAGCTTTGTGACCAACTGCGACATCGTTCACTGTGGGCGCCTGGGCTGGGAGGATGACGCTAAGGCCATGGCCAAAACGCTGCGGGTGCCTGCCTTAGAACTCATGGACCTGCCGGATTTGCATTGGGTCGAAAAGCGCCAGGGGGAGACCCAGCCAAGGCGCGGCGTGTTGACGTTTGGCAACGAAAAACCACCCCAAAAGAGCCCGCCAGCAAAAAAAACCACGGCACGGCCACGGCTCAAAAAAGCCCCCTAAGAGAAAGAACCAAACGCCCCCTAAGTGGGGCGTTTTCTCGTTTTGGGCGGTCCTCGGAATCCTTGCGACATGCCCCGGTGTGGGGCTTTTCAGCAACCTAAACCGGGACCAATCAAGTGCCTGCAAACCTGCAAAAAGTCGCCATCGGCGCCGCCATCTGCTATGGCGTCTACAAGTACGTGAACAACCCTCTGGTGAAGTCTGCCGCAGTCGGCGTGCTGGGCCTGATCGTGGCCAAGCAACTGCCCTTCGTCAAAGACTCCGTCGCCTAAGGGGTACGCATGAACCAAACACGCGTACTCCAAGCCTTTCAAAACGTCGTCGCTTCGGGCGTCTCCGTCTGTGACCTCGGCCCCACCTTGTTTGGCTCCACCCTGGAAGCCGTCCACCTCGTGTTGGGCGGCACCTTCACGGTGAGCAACATCACGGCCATTGCCCTCAAGGCAAACGGGAAAGTGATCTGGGAAACGACCGGCGCCGCCTTGAACACCATCAACGCGTTCAAGGGCAACCCCAACACCGTGGGCCTGTTGACCCTGGACTTCATGGAGCCCAAGGCGCGCACCGTCAACGGCTTCCAAGCCGGTGCCATGGACCTGTCCACAGATTCGGGCATCACGCAACTGCGCCTGGAAGTGACCATCAGCGGCGCCACGGCGCCCACCCTGGAAGGCTGGGCGGAAGTCTCGCCAGCGGTCAAGATCGCAGGCGAAGAGGCCATCCGTTTTCTGATCTTGCGTCGCCATCGCATGCAGGTGCAGGCCCCAGCGGCGGGCGAATTCGCCATCCCTGTGCCCCACCTTGACCCAGCGGGCGGCGGTTCGGTCTTCCGTCGAATTCACCTGTTCTCGGCCAACTGCACAGACCTCCGTGTGGTGCGTGAGGGCGTGGACGAATACAAGGTGAAGAAGTCGATTCTGCAAGAGCAGCAAAAGCGCGCGGGCCGCACACCTCAGGCCAACCACGTCTGTTATGACCCGGTGTTGGACAACATCGCCAACGGTCGTGTGTGGGACACCACCAGCGCCAAGCCCCCATTGGGTGCGGGCGTGCGTGCGGCAAACTTCTTCGGCACGTTCTCGGCGGGCGAAACCTTCTTTGTTGAAACCGAAGAACTGATCCACCTGAACGACTACTGATCAAGGGGCCATCCATGGACGAAACCTTGAACAGTGACAACGCCGCCGACAAGGTGCGCACCTATCGCATGTTCACCGGCATCGCTTCGGCGGTGCTGGGTCTGGAACCAGACCAGAACTATGCGAACGAGGACGCCTACATCGGCTCGCCCTTTGGCGTGCACGCGGTCGCTGATCCAAGCGGGCGCGGCGCCGTGGTGCAGGGGACCAGCATCCCATTCAACCGGACGGCGGCGGGCGGTGGCTTTGTCATCACGCCAACGCTGATCCTGTTGGGCCTGGGTGCGTGGTTCTTGCTCAAGAAGGGCAAGTAATGGCAGGCGACGCGGGCAACATCCAGACCAGCTTGCAGACCAGCAGCACGGCCACCAGTGGCGCGCGGCTGGACGGCAACACCTGGGGCGGCTTCGGCGGTGGTGACTGGACCGTGAACCAAAAGGGCAGCGGCGTCCCTCCGTGGATGCTGCTGGCCGGTTTGGCCCTGGTCTTCCTGATCACCAGCAAGGGCAAGGCATGAGCCACGGCGTGACAACGTGGCGCCAGATGCCACGCCAAGAGGCGGCGCAACTGCTGCAAGGCTCCGAGGGTCTAGACCCTCGGGGCCTGTGCACCCCTGAGGACGTGCAAGCCATGTGCAAGGCGGGGCGCTGCGGCGTGATCGAAGACGAGGACGGCGCCAAGGCCGTGATCGTCACGACCACCAAAAACGGCGTGCTGTGGGTCAATGCACTCAAGGGCCAGGGGCGCCAGGACATGACGGCGGCGGCAGATCGAATGTTGGTGAGCATCGCCAAAGCAGAAGGGCTGCGGGCCGTGGCACTGCAAACCAAGCGGCCAGGGCTGCGGCGCAAGCTGGAAAAGCGCGGCTATCGCGTCACCGGCTGGATCATGAGCAAGGACACCAAGTGATCGACCTACAAGCAGCAAAGCGCAAGTGTCTGCCCATGGCGGGCGTGTTGCGCTTTGGCGGGGACAGCGAAAGCGACGCCAGCACGAACCAGACCGACAACCGGGCCACGTTCGGCGATGGCGCTGTGCAGGCCACCTCGGGCGCCGTCGTGAACATGACTTCAGACAAGGCGTTTGAGGTGGTCGATTCGGTGATTGGCAAAAGCGAAGCCATGACCAAAGACGTCACGACGCAGGCTTTCAAGACCATCGACAAAACCGGCGCCCTGGTGAGTGCGGCATATGCCGACGCCAAGGGCCGCGGGGCCATGACCGACACCATCACCCTCGCGGCTTTGGCCGTGGCCGGGGGCGTGGCGTTCTTGGCCCTCAAGAGCAAGGGCAGCAAATGAGCGGCATTCAGCTTTACGACTTCAATCTGAGCGCAGGCGGGCCGCAGTACCTGCCAGCTTCGGGCGCGTTTTATCGCGTCATTGCGTCAACCGGGCCGGTGAGCATCAAGGAAAGCGGCGGCGGCACAGTCGGTCCGATCAGCGCGGGGCAGGGCATGCGAAACCGAGATTTCGTGAGCCTTGTCATCACGGACGCCAGCGGGGCGCCCAACAAGGGCACCTTGATTGTGGCCGACTCTGACTTTGTGGATGACCGCATCACGGGTGAGGTGTCCACCATCGACGGGGGCAAGGCGCGAAGCCTTGCGGGCAATGCGTTTGGCGGCTACGGCTACCAAGCCGGGGGCGCGGGCGTGCAATCTCAAGTGCAAGCCTGGAACAAAGCAGGCAGTGGCAAAAACATCATCTTGAACGAGTTGACCGTCTTGTCATCTGCGGCCACGGGCGTGCAATTGGGCTTGACCAATGCGCCGTTCGGGACATGGCTTGGCGTGGGCCGGACCAAGAGGGCGGGCGGCGTTGACTCTGCCGCCGTCGAAATACGCGCCAACTCGGGCGCGTGGGGCGGGGCAGTCATGCGCACGTTCGGCATACAGGCAAGCACATCGGCCAGCTATCGACCAACCGAACCATTGGTCATTCCGCCTGGGTTCGGGCTGGTGGCATGCACCACCAACGCAAACGTTGATTTGGGCCTGTCGTTTGACTGGTGGGAAGAGCTGGCATGACCAGCCAGGAGGGAGCCGCCTACCTCATTGCCGGTGTTGCGGGTGTCCTGCTGGCCGCATGGCAGCGCGACAACATCGCGGCCATGGTGGGCGGCGACACCCTGCAAGAAGACCAAACCGCCAACGGGCTGCAAAGCCTGGGGGCACTGCTGGACCCAACATCATGGGGATTTGAAGACGTGGCACAGACCCAAGCACAAGCCAACCGGCGCGCGATGCTCGAAACCATCGCCTATGCCGAGGGCACCCAAAAAGAGGGCGGCTATTACGCCCTGTTCGGCTGGCCTGCCAAGGGTCGGTCATTCTTTTCCACGCTGGACCACCCACGGCGCATGTTCCCTTACACCGACAAGGCGGGGAACACGATCCAGACCAGTGCGGCGGGCCGTTACCAGATCACAAAGACCACGTTTGACGACGTGGCACCACGCATCGGCGTGCGTGACTTCACGCCAGCCAGCCAGGACGCCATCGCCCTGGAACTGATCCGCCAGCGCGGCGCATTGCCTGACGTGGACGCCGGTCGATTTGCCGACGCCATCAGCAAGATCAGGCGCGTGTGGGCGTCCCTGCCTGGGGCCGGATACAACCAACCGGAAAGGGACATCAACACTTTGGCGCTCGCATACCAACGCGCCGGGGGTAACTTCGCATGAGCATCGACACCAAAAACCCATTGGTCATCGCCGGTCTGATCCTGGGCGTGTACCTGCTGACCAGCCGCAAAGCCGGTGCCACCGGCATCAACACGGGCGCCGCGCCCATGGTGCAGCCGCGCCAAGCCAGCACGGCACCTGTGCGCCAGGGTGCGGGCATGGACTTCTCCGGCATCTGGTCGGGCGTGTCCAAAGCCATTGCAGGGTGGGGCGCACCAGCGCAAGCAGGCCCCAGCCAAACCCCATGGCAAGACAAGCTGCGCGACTTCGCGGGCGGCGGCGCCTGGGTCACTCCGGGCATTGCAGCAAGTGCCGATGTGGGCCTGTTCAACGCAACCAAGAGCCTGGACGACCTGGGCAGCATCACGGGCGGCGGCGGCTTGAGCTTCGGCGGCGTGGCGCCTGCCTTCTCGTGGGACGGCAACACGGGCGCGCAAGCCTTCGGCGGTCTGCCGAGCATGTACGAACCCGGCAACTACGGCGCGGTATGAGCATGGGCGCACTCAAAGCCGAAGTGCTGATCATGGGCGGCGTCGCCGTGGCCTTGATCTTCATGGCAAAGCGGGCCGCAGGCGCAGCCGGTCAGGCCATCGGCACGGGCGCGCGTGCGGTGGATTCGGCCATTTCAAACACCGTGGGCGCCATCGGTTCAACCGTGGGCTTGCCCACGCCTTCGCAGACCATCCATGACCCTGCCGTCGTGCGATACCTGATCGACACAAAGGGGTGGTTCTACGCGTCGCAGTGGGCCACGGCCAGCGCATTGGTTGAGGCAATGAACATGCCCGCGGGGTCCGGCAGCGGCGGCGGCGGTGTGACCAGCAGTGTCGGCACCGTCACCCGCGACGACACGGGCGGGGCTTGGTCCTTCAAAGACCTGTCAGCGGGCAACTATGACCCGTTCGACCTCCGCAACTACGGGCAAACGGGCGGCAGCATCTACGGGCGCGGGGTGGGCATCGGTGAGCAGTACGCGCCCACGTTCGCGGGCGGGCTGGGGTCTTCCGTCATCTGGTGAGGAAACACAAGCATGAACTACATCAAAGAACGATTGAACGAGGCTTCCAGCCTTGCGGGCCTGGGCCTATTGGCGCAGTCGGTGGGGCTGCTGCTGGTCAACCCGGCAGACATGACCGGGTGGGCCGGTGTGCTGGCCGGTGTGGGGGCCATCTTGCGCAAAGAGGGGTGCCCCAATGCTTGACGCGGCACTCAAAGCAGCGGCAACCGGCATCCTGGGCGCCGTGCTGGGCTGGCAAGGCCAAGCACTGACCATGGGGCCGCGCATGGACGCGGTAGAGCGCGCCTTGCTGCGCATCGAAAGCCGCCTAGACAACATCAACCGAGTGAAAGGAGCACCATGAGCAAGCGACGCACCCCCGCGCGTGACTCTAAGGGTCGATTCAAGCGCAAGAAGTGACGCCCTGAGCGTTGCATTTTCCTCACGCAAAGCCCTTGTAAATTGGGTGTAAAGCGTCGCCCGAGTGTGCAATTCGGTGTCCAGAGCCGATTGACCGGGGGGCGTGAGCCAGTACAGGGCCAGCAAAGCAGCGCGCGGCGCGTCGCCGGATTTGATCCAGCGGCGCGCCGTTCTTTCGTCCACGCCGAGGGCTTGGGCGATGCTGTACGGGTGTGGATTGCCGAGGGCTTCCAAGCACTGCGCAAGGCTTGGGAGGTGTTTGGGGACGAGGTAAAGCATGTGGGCCAGCCTATGCACATCACGCCATTTCGGCGGGCTGTTTTGCGGGCTTGCGTTCGGCCTTTTTGACCTTTTCGGCCCTTTGGACGAAGGCGGCGAACAGGCCCAAAGCGGCGGCACCTGGGGGCGCAACATCCTTGCGGCAATGTATATTATGTAAACTGCTTAAACCATCACGCGATCGGGCCGTGCGACCCACCTAAATGAGCGCCATGGCGGGATCCGCCAGAATCAGTTCGTTTTGGCCTAGGGAAAGCCACGGCACGTAAGAGACACATCGCCACCGGCAATCGATTACGATTTCGATCATTCTCAATCGGGCTTCACGTTAAACGGAGTCAAGCAAAAAACGGTTGGATGGATTGACGTGGTACCAACCTTAGCGCCTCTTTTGGAACTGGATTCAAGTCTTCGTGTGAGCACACCGCAGACGCTGAAAAGCCACGCCCATGCCAGTGAGCAAGCGCGTGAAATCGATGCTTTGTTGGCTTCAGGCGACCGAGGCCTGAAGCTGCCGCCCGAACTGGAAGCCCGTTTCCAGGCCGATGGCGCGGCACACCGCCTCAAGGTGATGTTGTGGAGCGGCCTCCTGGTCGGGCTGATCTTCAACTGGATGTTGCTGTCTGACTGGTTGATGGTGCCCGATCAGTACGAGCTGGGCTTGCGTCTGCGTCTGTTTGTTTTTTCGCCCGTCACCGTGATCGGCGTGTTCCTGTTCACCAAAGTGCCTTACCCGGCGCTGCGCGAGTGGTCGATGGCGGTCACGGGCATGGCCGCTTGTGCCATCAACACAGTCTTGTGCGTGAGCAGCTCCGACCCACTGGCAGGCCCCTATTTGGTCGGCTTGACCACGGTGGTGGTGTTTGCCAACACGGTGGCCCAGATGCGTTTTGCGCAGGCAGCGGTCTTGGATGCCTTCGCGCTTGCCTGCTTTGCGGGCGGGATGCTGGCCATCGGCAACACGCCGTTGGAAATCGCCATCCCGGCCGCCCTCACCTTGGTGTCCTCGGTGGTGTTCACCCTTTTCGGCTGCTACACGCTAGAGCGAGATCAGCGTCACAACTGGCTGATGCACCTGCGCGAGCAACTGTTGCTGGACGAGATTGCCCAAGCCAATGCCCACTTGGACACGGTCTCCCGCAGCGACATGCTCACCGAAGTGGCCAACCGTCGGCACTTCGACGAGTTCTTGCACATGGTGTGGGCGCGGGCCAAGGAAGATGGCAGTGAGGTGTCGATCATGATGATTGACGTGGACCATTTCAAAGCGTTCAACGACCGCTATGGCCACCCAGAAGGCGATGCTTGCCTGAAAGACATTGCTGCCGCCTTGAAGCGGCGCTTGCGCCGGCCTGGTGATTTGATTGCGCGCTTTGGTGGTGAGGAGTTCATTGCCATTTTGGCCAACACCCCTCTGTCGACCGCCATCGGAGCGGCCGAGCGTGTGCGCAAGGGCATTGAAAACATCAACCGCTTGCACGCGGGATCGAGCACGCATGCCGTGGTGACCGTGAGTGTGGGCGTGGCTTGCGCCAGACCCAATTCGCCGCACGCCAGCCCTGCCCAGCTGATTGCGGCGGCCGACGCAGCCCTCTATCAGGCCAAGACACGTGGACGCAACCGCGTTTTCGCCTTTGGCACCAACGATTGACGGTGCGCAGCATGCAAGAGATGTCCATTGATTCGAAGCCTGGGCCGGCCCATTTGAGCCCTGGCGAGCACGAGGATCTGGACGACTTGCGCATGGCGCAGTTGGATGGCTTGTTGCAAAAAGGCTTTCGCTGGATGCTGTTCCCTCAGCCCATCGAAGCGCAGTTCGTCCATGACGGCATGGCTGCGCGGCTGCGGCATTTTGTGGTCAGCGGCCTGATTTCACTGTTGGTCTACAACGGCTTCTTGCTGGTGGACTACCTGATGGCCAACGACGTTTTCTGGTTGGCCGTGCAATTGCGGATGGGGATCTTCACGCCGGCCGCTTTGTTGCTGTTGTATCTGTCTTGGGGGCATCCTGAGTGGGTGCTCAAGCACATTCCGCCCGCGGTGGTGGAAGGCATCGTGCTGATTTCCGGGCTGGCTGCGGCCTGCAGCCTGGCCTTCATCTTAGCCAGCACCCGCAGCGAATACATGCACTTCTACCATGTGGGCTTCATTGTGGTGCTCACGTACGGGAACATCGTGCAGCGGCTGCGGTTTTGGAACGCGGCGATTTTTTCAATCTCGCTGGTGGCCATTCACACGGTCGGCGTGGTCGTGTTGCCCAACTTCCCTCCCCGACTGCTGTGGCCCATCGTGTCGATGGTGGCATCGACGGCGCTGTTCACCCTGTCTGCCAACTACATGATGGAGCGCGACGAGCGCCGGCGCTATTTGCTGACCCTGCGCGAGCGAGGCTTGATCCAGAACCTGACCAGGACGCACGAGCGGCTGACTGAACTGTCACGCATCGATGGACTGACCGGCCTGCACAACCGGCGGCACTTTCAGGAGTATTTGGACCAGATCTGGCGTCGGGCGATGTATGACCAGAGCAGCGTCTGCGTCTTGATGGTCGACGCCGACCACTTCAAGAAGTTCAATGACCGTTATGGACACCCTGCTGGCGACGAGTGTCTCAAGGCCATCGCCCAAGTGTTGAAGGTCCATGTGCGTCAGCCCGGCGACTTGATCGCGCGCTACGGGGGCGAGGAATTCATCGCAGTGCTGCCCTCAACCGACTTGGTGCTGGCTGTGAGCGTGGCAGAACGCGTGAGGCAGGCCGTTGAGGCCTTGCAGATTCGCCACGAAAGCTCCAACACCGCTTTGGTGTTGACCGTGAGCGTGGGCGTTGCTTGCGTCCAAGCCGACTTTGAAAGGTCCGTATCTGCATTGACTGCGGCTGCTGATGCGTCCCTGTACCAGGCCAAGCGCGAAGGGCGCAACCGGGTGTGCGCTCAGCGGGTTTGAGCGGCTTGGTGCGCGGGCTGGATCGGGTCAAGGTGGGCCATGACGTCCAGCACAGGCAGGTTTTTCATGACGCGATCTCGCGCCAAAGCGGCGATGTCGTGGCCTTGCCTGACAGATTGATCGCCGTCGACTTCTAAATGGGCATCGACCATGATCATGTCGCCCATTTTGCGGGTGCGCAGGTCGTGAACACCGTAAACGCCCGGTGTCGAGGTCAGAATCTCCCGGATCTGGGTGATTTGCTCTTCTGAAACCGAGCGGTCCATCAAGTCATTGAGTGCGTCCCAGCCGAACTCCCAGCCCATTTTGCTGACCATGAAGCCCACGATCAGGGCGGCCACGGGGTCCAGCAAAGGGTAGCCCATGAGGTTGCCTACGATGCCCAGCGACACCACAAGGGACGAGGCCGCATCAGATCGGGCATGCCAAGCATTGGCCACGAGCATGCTGGATCGAACGCGTTCGGCCGCGGCCAGCATGTACCTGAACAAGGCTTCTTTGGCGACCAGGGCGGCCAAGGCCACATACAGCGCAATGGGTTGCACTTTGGCGATGCTTTCGGGGTCACCCAGCTTGTGGACGGCGCTCCAGAGCATGCCAACCCCCACACTGAGCAACAAACCACCCAGCACCAGCGAGGCCGCCGTTTCATAGCGGTGGTGGCCGTAGTGGTGGTCGTCGTCGGCCTCTTTGCGGCTGTGCTGGTTGGCCAGCAGCACCACGAAGTCAGCGATCAGGTCAGACAGCGAGTGGATGCCGTCGGCCACCAAGGCTTGTGAATGGGCGATCACACCCACAAACACCTGCACCGCGGTCAACACGAGGTTGACGGCCACGCTGACCAGCGTGCTGCGCTTGGCCACGGCGTGGCGTTCGGGGGTGTCTTGCTCCGGGTCGTCTTGGGGGATGAGGTCCGCGCTGCTCATGGCGATCAACCCAGCCAGTCGATGTGGTGACCCAGCTTGCGGGCTTTGGTGCCCAGGTAGCGCTCGTTTTCGGGTTGGACATCGCTGCGCACGGGCACGCGCTCTTCGATGTTGACGCCGTGGGCCTTGAGGGTGTCGACCTTGCGCGGGTTGTTTGTCATCAGTTGGACCGATGACACGCCCAGCACATCCAGGATCTGGGCGGCCACGTCGAAGTTGCGCAGGTCAGCGGCAAACCCAAGGTGGTTGTTGGCCTCGACCGTGTCCATGCCCTGGTCTTGCAACTGGTAGGCCTTGAGCTTGTTGGCCAGGCCAATGCCACGGCCTTCTTGACGCAGGTACACCACCACGCCGCTGCCCTTCTTGCCGATTGCGCTCATGGCGAAATGCAACTGGGGGCCGCAGTCGCAGCGCAAAGAGCCGAAGACGTCGCCGGTCATGCATTCAGAGTGCACGCGCACCAGGGCACTGCCCGCCACGTCACCCATGACCATGGCCACGTGTTCGAGGCCGGTGGCCTTTTCTTTGAAGAGCTTCATGGTGAAGCTGCCGTGCTCGGTGGGCACGCGCGCCTCGGCCAAGAACTCCACCGATGCAGAGGTGATGGGGCTGATGGCGCTGACAGACGTAGGGCTCACGGGGTCGAAACTGGACATTCAAATTCCTCAAGGGGCTCTCATTTTGCCAAAAGCCGCCGAAGTGCCCATTGTCGGTGCCCAAATGCCCCCAGCGCAGAAAAAAAG
>CANCFV010000097.1 GCA_947377275.1 Burkholderiales bacterium
ATGATCGCCAACGGCTACGAAGACGCGCGCACGCTGCAACGCCGCATCGCCGCTCAAGAAGCCTGGTTGGCCGACCAGCAGTTGATGAAGGGTGACGCCGACGCCGAATACGCCGCCGTGATCGAGATCGACCTGGCCGACATCCACGAGCCCATCTTGGCCTGCCCGAACGACCCCGATGACGTCAAGACGCTGTCGGACGTGGCTGGCACCGTGATCGACGAAGTGTTCATTGGCTCTTGCATGACCAACATCGGTCACTTCCGCGCCGCTTCCAAGCTGCTTGAAGGCAAGCGCGACATCCCCGTCAAGCTGTGGGTCGCCCCACCGACCAAGATGGACGCACAACAGCTGAGCGAAGAAGGCCATTACGGCGTTCTGGGCTCTGCTGGCGCCCGCATGGAAATGCCCGGCTGCTCGCTGTGCATGGGCAACCAGGCTCAAGTGAAGGAAGGCGCCAGCGTCTTCTCGACCAGCACGCGTAACTTCCCGAACCGCCTGGGCAAGAACTCGAACGTGTACCTGGGCTCGGCCGAACTGGCCGCCATCTGCTCACGCCTGGGTCGCATCCCGACCAAGGAAGAGTACATGGCCGGTGTGGGCGTACTGGACGCGTCCAGCGCCCAGATCTACAAATACCTGAACTTTGACCAGATCACGGAATACGCCGACAAGGCCAAGACCGTGTCTGCCTGAACTTGAGGCACTGAACGGGTAGGTGGGGCCAGCCCCATCCTCCCAGTCAGTCAAAAGGCCCGCCGGAGCGATCCGTGCGGGCCTTTTTCATTCACTTGCCAGCCGCCAAAGGGCCGATGGCCGGCAGCTCGAGCACCATGCTTTGGGATGCGCCCGGCTGCGCCGCAATGGCATCGAGGCTGCGGGCCACCGGATGTTCGGCCGGCCCCAAAGAGGCCGGCAACACCGAACCCAAGGGCTGCAAGGGCCCGGCAGACACCGCCATGGGCTGCAGGGGCTGTCCATCTTGGTAGAGCCAACGCCCTCCCGCTGCCATCAGCATCACGAGTGCCACCCAGGTCATGCGCCGGCGGTAAGGAGATCGTCTCAAGGGACTGTGTGGCGACATTTTTGCTCCAAGAAAAAACATGCTCCTTGTCACAGTGTGTCGAATTGCAGCCCGAGGTGGGTGAGCACAAACCCGGGTGGTTTACCTCGATGCCCGGAAGGGGCGGGGGATAATCGCCAACCTCTGGTTTGAATGGACCCTGCATGAGCGACGCGGCCCTGCCCCACACATTTGTCCTGCCCTGGTTGAAACAACGATGGCGCCTGATCGCCAAGGTGGCTTTGGGGGCGGTCGGAGCCGCCTGCGTGGCGCTGCTGGTCAGCGTGGCCGTGCTCTACCCCATGCTGCCTGACACCTCGGGCCTGGCGAACTACCAGCCCAAACAGCCCCTGCGCGTCTACACCGCCGATGGCGTCGAGATCGGGGGCTTTGGCAGCGAGAAGCGCCAGTACCTGCCGATCGATCAGATCCCCAAGCTGATGCGCGACAGCCTTCTGGCCGTTGAAGACGCTCGCTTTTACGACCACGTTGGCATCGACCCCATTGGCGTGTTGCGCGCGGTGGTGTCGAACGTCACCGGCGGACGCACGCAAGGTGCGTCGACCATCACCCAGCAGGTGGCGCGCACCTTCTTGCTGACGCGAGAAAAGACGCTGAGCCGCAAGCTCAAGGAGGCGATGCTCTCACTCAAGATCGAGCGCGAGCTGGGCAAGGATCAGATCCTGGCCCTGTACATGAACCAGATCTACCTGGGCGCACGCGCTTATGGATTTGCCGAAGCGTCACAAACCTATTTTGGCAAGCCCTTGAAGGACCTCAGCGCGGCCGAGTGCGCCATGCTGGCTGGCCTGCCGCAAAACCCGGCCAACGTGAACCCGATCAAAAACCCCGAGCGAGCAAGGGCACGCCAATTGGTGGCCCTGTCACGCATGCGCAGTGCCGGGGTTTTGGACGAGGCCCAGTACGAAGTCGCCAAAGCCGAAAAGCTCAATGTGCGCAACCCGGGCGATGTGGACGTGCACGCCGAGTACGTGGCCGAGATGGCACGCCAGCAGGTGTATGCGCGCTACGGCGAAAAAGCCTATACCGAGGGTTTCAAGGTGGTAACGACCTTGCGCGCCAACGAGCAACAGGCAGCTTGGAAGGCCTTGCGCAAGACCCTGATCGATCGGGAGTTGGGCCAGCCATGGCGAGGCCCGGAAGACCAGCTTGACCTGGATGACAACCTGGACGAGTCCGATCCGGCCGTGTCCCAGCAACTGGCCGAAACCAACGACGACGAGGTACTGCATGCCGCCATCGTGACGCGAGCCAACGCCAAGCAGGTGATGGTGGTGCTGGCCTCTGGCGAAGTGGCCGTGGTGAACGGCAAGGGTTTGAGGCAAGTGCAAAGTGGGTTGTCGCCCAAAGCCAGCAATGCCTTGAAGATCAGCCGGGGTTCAGTGGTGCGTGTGATGCAGCAGGGCAAAGACTGGACGATCACTCAGTGGCCCGAAGCCGAAGGCGCCCTGGTGGCAGTGGACCCGCGCAATGGGGAGGTTCGGGCCATGGTGGGCGGTTTTGACTTCCGTGAAAACCAGTTCAACCACGTGACCCAAGGTTGGCGTCAGCCAGGCTCTAGCTACAAGCCATTTTTGTACGCCGCGGCCATGGAAAACGGCGTGATGCCCGAGACCCTGGTCAACGACGCGCCCTTGACCAATGTGGGCGACTGGAGTCCGCAGAATGCCGACGGCACCTTTGACGGACTGATCCCCCTGCACACCGGCTTGGCCAAGTCCAAAAACATGGTCAGCATCCGCCTCGTTCAGCTGCTGGGCCCCCAGGCCGCACGGCAATGGACAGGTCGCTACGGCTTCGACGTGGACAAACAACCGGACAACCTGACACTGGCCTTGGGCGCTGGATCGACCACGCCGCTGCAGATGGCGGGTGCGTATGCGGTCATCGCCAACGGTGGACTGAAGGTCAACCCGGTGGTGATCAAACGCATCAGCGATGCGCAAGGCAAGACGGTGTTCGAAGCACCCACGCCGAATGCGGGCGAAGGGCAGCGCGTGATCCCCGCCCGCAATGCGTTCCTGACCTCGACGCTGCTGCAGGAGGTCGCCCGCAGTGGCACGGCCGCCAAGGCACAAGCGCAACTGCGTCGACCCGACCTGTTTGGCAAGACGGGCACGACCAACGACGTGTTCGATGCCTGGTTCGCTGGCTTTCAGCCCAACCTGGTGGCCGTGGTGTGGTTGGGCTATGACACGCCACGCAGCCTGGGCAGCCACGCATCGGGCGGCTCGCTGGCCCTGCCGGCCTGGATTCAGTTCATGGCCACGGCCTTGGCCCGCCAACCCGTGAAGGAGTTGGATGTGCCCGACGGGGTCGTGCACACCGAAGGTGGTTGGCGGTATGCCGAGTGGGCCAATGGCGGCTTCATCCGCGCACTGGGGATGGACGAACAAGAAATCACCCCGGCCATGATCCCAACACCGCCCAGCCCGGCGGCGTCAGAGACCCTCGAAGGAGCGGGAGAGGTCGTTGGCGCAGCCAGCTCGGCCTCGGCACCTGTTGTGCACGCGGTGCCTTGATGCCTGGCGCTGACTGATCGCAGCCGATGCCAGCGCTGCTGCATTACACCCTGCTGTGCGCCCCGATGTTCGCGCTGGTGGGTGCTGGGTGGTGCCTGAGCCGGTGGTGGCCCGGGCCCCGCAGCTTGCATGAGGCGCTGTCGCGCTTTGTGTTTGGCGTGGCCCTGCCGGCCCTGCTGTTTGGCTTGATGAGCGACCTGTCGCGCCTGCCGCCAGTGGACCCGCGCGTGCTGCTGGCGTTTTTCGGGGGCTGCCTGCTGGTGTTTGGCTTTGGGCGCTGGCTGGCTTGGCGGGTGTTCGGGCTCGATGGGGTGTCGCAGTCGCTGTTTGCGCTGGCGGGCATTTTTTCCAACAACGTGCTGCTGGGCATTCCCCTGGCCCAGTCCACCTTGGGAGACCGGGCCATGCCCACCGTGGCGCTGGTGCTGGTGTTCAATTCGCTGACCCTGTGGACGCTGGCCACCGTGTCAGTGGAGTGGGCCAAACAGGGGCGCCCCTCGATGGCGGGCTTTGGTGCCACGCTCAAAGGGGTGCTTCGCAATCCGGTGATCGTGGGCATCCTCAGCGGCACGGCCGTGGGCTTGAGTGGCTGGGTCATGCCCGAATGGCTGCACACACCTTTGCAATGGGTCGGCCAGACAGCAGGCCCTTTGGCCCTGCTGACCCTCGGCATGGGCTTGGCGGCACACGGCATCCGCGCCCATTGGCGCACGAGCATGGCCATGTGCACCATCAAGTTGGTGCTGCAGCCCGCGGTGGTGTGGGCCCTGGCCCGCGGTTTGGGGCTGGGTGACATGGAGACCAGGGCCGTGACCTTGCTGGCGTCGATTGCCACCGGCGCCAACGTGTATTTGATGTCGCGTCAGTTCAAGGCACTGGAAGGCCCGGTGGCGGCCAGCTTGGTCATGTCGACGGCTACGGCGGCCATCACGACGCCGCTCTGGCTGGCCTGGACGGCCTGATCGCCCACGCAGACGGGGCCTCACAGGCGAATGCTGGCTTGTGCATGTTGCATGGCCATCGTCCATTTGCCTTGCGCTGCAGCCTGCGCCACAGGCAGGTTTTCGCAGATCGCGATCTTTTGGGTGAAGTGCAGTCAGGCGACCACAACCACCGCTGGCATCCATTCAAGGCGAGGCAGATGCCATGGCCTTGGTCAACTTGGCCTGCTCAGTGACGCTGCGCTGCTGCCGGGCCTGGGCATCGGGCGCCGCATCCTGCAGCATCTCGGCCAGCAGGCGCTGAGCCTCCCTGAGGTCCATGTCGCCCTGACGCAGGCGTGCGGGCAACTCCTGGATCAACTGCTCGGCCAAGGCCATGCGTCGGGCCGGCGCCAGTGAGGACGACAAGCCTTGGTACAGCTCCAGCTTCTTGGTGAAACGCAGGTAGTTGACGAGGTGGTTCAACTCCTGATCGGGCTTCTCGTGCTGTTCAGCCACCCCTTTGAGCATGCCCCACTCCATCACAGAGACATAAGGAGGGCGCTCTTTGACCTTGCCCACAATGGGCGTGAGCTCATCGGGCTGGCGCTCCACCACCTGCGCAGCTTCTTTTTGTCCTTCAATCGCCGCGGCGACCACCTTCTCCGCCACGCTCAAGGGCTCGGCCGTGGGCTGCTGTGATGTGGCCATTGGCTCCAGGCCAGCAGGCACAACAGACGGGGAAGCGCTTGTCGTCAATTCTGTGGCCGGCGCGGTGAACGACGACCAGCACCAAGCCGAAACGACAGCCACGGACACCAGGCCCAGCGCGACAGGCCACCAGCGCGGTGTGCGAGAGCGCCATTGAATCGTCGACATGGGAAGACCTTTCATCCACATTCAAAAAAGCCCCTCCCTGCCCTCAACCACATGGGCTCGGGCGGAGAGGGGCTGGCCCTCAGATCAGTACTTCGTTGGGGCAGGAGGTGCCACGTTGAAGCTGTACGACTGACCCGTACCCGACATCAAGGCGGTCAAGATGCCCGACACGAAGCAGCCCTTGATTTGGGGGAAGGTCGTGGTGCCGGTGAAGGTCAGGCCACCATTGCCCAAGGAGGAAACAGGACCGTCAAAGTTCAGCGGGAACTCGACCGGCGTGACCGTCTTGCACTCACCGAAAGGAATGCCCAGCAAGGACGTGACCGTGATGTTCACGTAAGCCTTGCCATGCACGTGCAAGATACCGTCGTTGTCCAAGCTGGTGGTACCCGTGGTCTCGCCGACCGGGGTGATGCGCAGACCGACGGGCACTGGCAAACCAATGATGTTGATCGATTGCTTGAATTCAGGCACCACCAAGTTGCCCTTGAGGGTCTTTGCCGTGATGTTGGCATCGGCCGTGAAGGTCGATGTGGCAGGCAGGTTCACCGTTTGCTTGAGGGTCTTGAGGCCCACGCTGGCGGTCAAGGGCCACTTGGTCAGGGAGACCACGAAGTCACCACCACCTGGGTTGGCGATCGACTTGGGCTCTGGAGCGTTGTTGCCACAGGTGCCAGTCGCAGGCTTGCCGGCGAAGCGGTCACCCAACCAGGTCAACACATTGGGCGCTGCCTGGAACTGCGTGACGATGTGCTCGCTGGGGTAGACGTCGAACGTGACGTTGGGGTACTTGGCGCAGTATTGACGCTTCAGCGCAATGTCTTGGTCCAGGGGAATGAACTCGTCAGCCTGGCCATGGTATTGGTACAAGGGCACGTTGACGGGCTGCAGCCCCAGGTTTTGGGCGACCAAGGTGTCATTGACGTAGCCAATGTCTTCCAACTCGGTGAGCGTGGTGTTGTTCAGCGTGTAGTCGGAAAGTTTGCCATTCAAGTGGGTCAGCAAGGCAGTGAAAACACACTGTGTCTGCAACTTGGCCAATTCAGCCTTGCCAAAGTCGCTGGCAATCGTTCCAACGGGAATGCCCTTGGGGTATTGCTTAGACAAGCCAGAGACGGCTGAGAACAAGAACCCGGCGCCCAAATTGCCATCCAGGTTCAACGAAGTCTTGATGAAATCAGCCGGAATACCACCCGCGGCCACACCCACGACGTTCAAGCCAGGTGCGTAGCTGGTCAACAACTCGGCTGCCCATGCAGACGATTGACCACCTTGCGAATAGCCCCAGATGGCGGCCTTCGAGGTGGCGGTGATGCCGGTGGCAGGGATGCTGGTCGCCGCCGTGAAGATGTCCAGCACGGCGTGGCCTTGCGAGGCGCCGGCCAGGTAGGTCGACGACGCGCCGTTCAGGTAGCCCGCATAGTCAGACACCAGCACGGCGTAACCGGCCTTCAACGCGGCTGCGATGTTGGCGTTTTCATAGTCGGTGCCCTTGGCCATTTGGCGCGAAGGCGCGCAATCATTGGCCAGACCGTGCGTGCCCACGGCGTACAGGATCACGGGGCGAGGGCCGGTGCCGGTCCAGACGGCGCTGGGAACCAGCACCGTGCCCGACACGTAGTTGCTCTTGCCCACAGAGTCAGTGGATTGATAAACAACGTTCCAGGCATTGGTGGCTGGCGCGGTGTCGCCCAGCTTGACGGTCGTTTGGCGATACGACACCAGATCACCGTGAACGCCAGCAGGTGCCGTGGCGGGAATGTTGTAGAACGTGGCGTCAGCGGGGCCCACCACAGGGGCTGCATGAGCCGCAGAAATGGCCAGTGCCAGTGCCGTCAAGGGCAAGGCCACAACGGCCTTCGAGGCGAATTTGTTGAACATGTCTCTCTCCTGAGCAATGAGGCAACCGTCACATCGATTGCCGACAGTCGATTAACTGTCAACGTTATTTTCAGGATAAGACGCTTCGAGCTCCCAGAGGGTTTGCGCGTTTTACACCCTTCAGCAATGCCCTTTTTGCGGCGAGAACAAGGGGTGCCACACACAAAGGGTTAGGGGTTTGACCCCGACACCATGGCTGCGCCCACCTTGGCCTACAGGTCTTGCGCAGTCAGGTAAAGCCGCAGGTCAAACTCGTACTGGTGGTAGCTCGGTTCCATGTGCGCGCACAGCTGATAGAAGGCCTTGTCATGGGCTTTTTCTTTGAGGTGAGCCAGTTCGTGGACCACGATCATGCGCAAGAACTCTGGAGGCGTGTCTTTGAACAAAGTGGCCACGCGGATCTCGTGCTTGGCCTTGAGCTTGCCGCCTTGCACGCGAGACACCGCGGTGTGTGTGCCCAAGGCATGCGAAATCACCTTGAGCTTGCTGTCGTAGGCCACCTTGTTGATGGGGGCGGCGTTGCGCATGTGGCGGGTCTTGAGGTCCATCACGTAGTCGTACAAGGCCGTGTCGGACTTGACCGCGTGTTGCTCGGGGTAGCGCTGGCGCAGGGTCTCAGAAAGCTTGCCCGCATCGATCAAGGCTTGGACTTGCTGCAGCAGCTGCGGCGGGTAGCCGGCCAGGTACTTGAGCTGCGGCGCATGGGTCTGGACCACGCGATCAGGGTGCGATGTGTTCGGCATGGTCGTACAGCGCCCCCAGGATGTCTTGTGCGCGCTCGTCGTCTTCATTGAGCTGCTCGCTCAGTTGGTCAATGCGTTCAAAGAACGCGGCCAGGCTCAAGCCCGGGCCTTGTCCATCGATCAGGCGGGCGCGGCGCAGCGCCAACCAGCGTGCTTGCTCGGCCTCATTGAGCGTGTCGGAGAAGTTGCGCGCGCGGTAGCGAAACAGCAGCTCGTCCAGGCGCTCGTCCACAAAGGCCGGCGATTTGTCGGCCAGTTGCTCGGGGCTGAGGTGCCGCAGGCGCTCCAGCACGCGGCGGTCTTCGTTGCCCACAAAGCCCCCGTACAGGTCTTCATCGACATCGGTGTGCATGGCGTGCCGCTCACGCTCGCGGCGGGCATAGACCTCGGCCCAGATGCCGTCCATGCTGGGGCCGTGGCCAGCAGCGGTTTCGGCGTGGCGCAAGGCCTGCTCCAGATCCAGCCCCCAATTGGCCATGACCTCGGGCGTCGCCACCTTGAGGTTGCCGATCACGATGGGCGACTTGTTGATGTGCACGCTCTTGATGGGCAGGCGCTGCACGCCCTCGGGCAAATCGGCGCTGCGGGTGAACACGCGCAGGCGGATCTCGTCGGCGCTCAAGCGAAACAGCTCGCTGGGGTCATGGGCCAAATCCCAGCACAGGATTTCGTTTTTGTTGGACGGGTGCTGTGCCAGCGGCCACACCAGCGCCATGAAACCGCGGTCGCTGCCAAACATGCTCGACAAGTGCAAAAACGGCTTCCACTGGCTGCGGGGTTTGTCGAGGCCGGCCTCAAGCAGCACCGCGTCTTTCTTGCGCAGCTTCAGGCAGAAGTCCCACAGGCGCGGCTGGGCCTGTTTGACCAGTCGGGCCACGGCAATGGTGGCGCGCACGTCTGACAGGGCATCGTGCGCCGCCTCGTGCGACAGGCCGTTGGCCTGCGTGAGCGCTTCGAGCTTGAAGCTGGGCTTGCCATCGGGGCCCAGAGGCCAGCGGATGCCTTGGGGCCGCAGCGCCCAAGTGCAGCGCACCACGTCGATCAGGTCCCAGCGGCCACAGCCGTTTTGCCATTCGCGGGCGTAGGGGTCGATGAGGTTGCGCCAAAACAGGTGGCGGGTAACTTCGTCGTCAAACCGGATGGTGTTGTAGCCCACGCCGATCGTTTCGGGCGTGGCAAGCTCGTGCTCGATGGCGGCGGCAAAGGCGTGTTCGGGCACGCCGCGCTCGGCACAGGTCTGCGGCAGGATGCCGGTGAGCAAACAAGCCTCTGGGTCAGGCAGGTAGTCCAGCGCAGGCTGGCAATACTGCATCAGGGGCTCGCCCACCTCGTTGAGATCGGCATCGGTGCGCACGCCGGCGAACTGCGAGGGCCGGTCGTGCCGAGGCACCTTGCCGAAGGTTTCGTAGTCGTGCCAGTAAAAAGTGAAGTCGCCGCTCATGACCAGTCCATTCCAACGCAAGGCTGCCAAGCAAATGAAACGGCCCGGCTGGTGGCATCACCAAGCGGGCCGCGCAGTGAACGCCAGCCTTGCAAAGCCAGCGCACACAGGGGTGTCAAGCGATCAGCGCTTGCGCAGCACCAAGCTGCCCACCGAATAACCAGCGCCAAAAGAGCAGATCACGCCCAGGTCGCCCTTTGCCAGGTCGGCACGGTGCGTGTGGAAGGCGATCACCGAACCGGCGGACGCCGTGTTGGCGTATTCGTCCAGGATCAAGGGGGCGATGTCTTGCGTGGCTTCGCCACCGATCAACTTCTTGATGACCAACTGGTTCATGGTCTGGTTGGCCTGATGCAGCCAGAAGCGGCGAACCTGTGTGGGCTCAAGCTTCAGGGCGCCCAGTTGGGCTTCGATGTGCGCCGCGGCAATCGGCACCACTTCTTTGAAGACCTTGCGGCCTTCTTGGCGGAAGGTTTTATCGCGGGCCAGCGGGTCGCTGTCTTCACTGCGGTTCATGTAACCGAAGTTGTTGCGGATGTTGTTGGAGAACTGCGTTGCCAGGTGCGTGCTGAGCACTTCCCACTGCTCGGGGCCCGTGGCCGTGTCGGCGCTTTCAACGATGGTGGCCGTGCACACATCACCGAAGATGAAGTGGCAATCACGGTCTTTCCACTCTTGGTGAGCCGAGGTGATTTCTGGGTTGACCACCAGCACGCACTTGGCCGAGCCCGACTTGATGGCGTTGGCCGCTTGCTCAAGCGCAAAGGTGGCGGCCGAGCACGCCACGTTCATGTCAAAGCCATAGCCCTTGGCGCCAATCGCCTGCTGGATCTCAATGGCCATGGCTGGGTAAGCGCGCTGCATGTTGGCCGACGAGCAGATCACGGCGTCAACATCGGCACCTGTCTTGCCGGCTTGCGCCAGGGCCTTCTTGGCAGCGTCAACGGCGATTTCAGCCATCAGCGAGAGCTGATCGTCAGAGCGCTCAACGAAGCGGGGGTACATGCGCTTTGGGTCAAGGACGCCTTCCTTGTCGATCACATAGCGCTGCTTGATGCCGGAGGCCTTCTCGATGAACTCGCTGCTGGAGTGCGTCAAAGCCTGCACGGTTCCAGCTTCGATCTCGGCGGCGTGGTGGGCATTGAAGCTGTCCACATAGGCGTTGAAGGACACGACCAACTCATCGTTGGTGATGGTGTGGGGAGGTTGGTACAAACCCGTACCCGTGATGACAACTGCGCTCATGGCAACCAAGTCTCAGACGAAAAGAAGCGATTTTGCCACCAATACCCCCGTGCCACCTTGGGGACATCCACAGAACGGCGGGCTTCAGGCTGACTTCATGACCGGTCCCTACCATGTCGGCACCGAGCAGAAAACCGCGCGCCTCGCTGCACGCCCAGGAGATACGCATGCCCTCAAAACAAGCTGACGCCAGCGTCAGCAGCACGCCCTCGCCGAGCCGATTGATGCGCCTGAGCCATTGGGTGGTGGCGGTGGCGGTCATTTTCAACCTGCTCAACGTGCCTGATGGCCTGCACCGCGATGTCGGCACGCTCGCTGCGACCGTGGTGCTGATCCGTTTGTTGCATGAATGGCTGTGGCCCTCACCGCCCAGCGCGAGCGGACACAGCCGGTGGCTGTCGATGTGGCTGTGGGGGCTGGTCCTGGGCCTGGGCGCCAGCGGATGGCTGGCTTCGCTGGCCAGCGCAGACGACAGCCTGGCCATCAGGCATTTGCACACGCTGATGGCCAACCTCTTGCATGTGAGTGTGCTGGGGCACTGGCTGCAACGGATCCTCAAAGGCCATGCGCACCGCGATGAGGGCGAACCGGGCCTGCGCACCCACACCGAGGACCGGCCTTGAGCGCCTCACGCCGGGCTGAGGCTGCACTGGCCAAGGGGCTCAGAACGGCGCCTCGCAGGCCCAAGACACCCACTGCCCTGACACCGGGTGCACCATGCCAAGCTCAGCCGCATGCAAGTGCAGCCTGGCGAATGGGCGCTGCAAATCTGCATCGCCATAAAACGGATCGCCCACGATGGGGTGCCCCAGTGCCAACATGTGCACGCGCAGCTGGTGCGAGCGGCCCGTGATGGGCTCCAACGCCACCCGCGTCTGGCCGGCCACGGCATCGCGCGCCAACACCTGAAAGCGCGTTTGCGACGGCTTGCCGCGCTCGTGGCACACCATCTGGCGCGGGCGGTTGGGCCAGTCGGCGATCAAAGGCAGGTCAACCACCCCCTCGTCTGGCTGGACCAGGCCATGCACCACGGCCACATAGCGTTTGCTGACGCCACGGTCTTGAAAGGCCAGGCTCAAGGCGCGCTGCATGTCGGGGCCACGGGCGAACACCAGCAAGCCAGAGGTGGCCATGTCCAAGCGGTGCACGGTCAGGGCTTCCGGCACGCGCTGCTGGACGCGAGACACCATGCAATCGGCGCGGTCGTCGCCCCGCCCCGGTACCGACAGCAGCCCCTCGGGCTTGTTGACCACGATCAGCGCCTCGTCTTGGTAGACCAGGTCCAGACCCAGATCAGGCGGGGGCGTGTAAACCACGCAGGCGTCAAGCAAGGCTCACTCCGTGCGACCGGGCGAGCGGCTGGCATAACGCCGGGCCATCAGCGTGCACACGAACAGCTGCAGCTGGTGGTAAAGCATGATCGGCAAGATCAGCACGCCCATCGAGGCATTGCCACTGAACAAGAGCTTGGCCATGGGCATGCCCGAGGCCAGCGTCTTTTTGGAGCCGCAAAACACGGCCACGATCTCGTCACCCACATCGAACTTCATGGCCTGGGCCAGCTTGCGCGTGAGCCACAGCATGGGGAACAGGAACACAGCGGCGCCCACAAAGGCTTCCAGCAGCATCAATGGCCCATGGCGCGTCCACAAGCCATCGGCCACCGAGTCACTGAAGGCCGACCACACCAGCAGCACGATCACGCCCCGGTCGAACACCGTGGTGATGGGCTTGATGCGCGTGAACCAGGCCGACAACCAAGGCCGCAAAAAATGCCCAATGGCAAAGGGCAGCAAGAGCATTTGCATGACCTTGAGCAT